>JAITVF010000068.1 GCA_031285945.1 Oscillospiraceae bacterium | reverse complement strand
CTTGACCTCGTCCCATAGCTTGTCGATTTCGCCGAGGCAATATTTTTGAATATCGGGCAGGTCCGGCGTTTTGTATACAAGCCCGCCCTTTTCAAAGACGGGGTGCAAAAGGCTTACGGCGTTGACTCCCCTGACAGTTTTGCGCTTCCAGACAGCGTCGGGATCAAAAAGGGTAACAGGCGCCTCGGGGTCAAACTCCTCGTGATAGTGGGTGACATAATCGGCGATGGCCTCCCCCGTTTCCCGGCTAAAAAGCCTGAAGGCCTTCTTAAAGCCGGGAGTGGTTATCTTTTCCACCGTCTCACTTATCTTGATTTTGGGCAGGTAGCGGCCCTCTTCCTCAAGGGCGGAAAGCTTGTACACTCCGCCGAAGACCGGCTCGCTGCGGCTGGTTATAAGCTTTTCGCCCACCCCAAAGGTATCCACCCTGGCACCCTGAATAAGAAGATCGCGGATTATATATTCGTCCAAGGAGTTGGTGGCCGTAATCCCTACGTCCCGGTAGCCCGCCTCGTCCAGCATAGCCCTGGCCTTTTTAGAAAGGTAGGCTATATCCCCCGAGTCGATCCTTACCGCCCTGGGCCGGTATCCGGCCGGAACTATGACCTCGTTAAAAACCCGGATAGCGTTGGGAACGCCCGAAGTGACCACGTTATATGTATCCACAAGCAGGGTGCAGTTTTGCGGATAGATGGAGGCGTACTGCCTAAAGGCCTCGTACTCGCTGGCGAAGGTCTGAACCCAGCTGTGGGCCATCGTGCCCACTGAGGGAACGCCGAACTCCCGGTCCACAATTGTGCAGGAGGTCGAAGAGCATCCGCCAATGTAGGCGGCTCTCGCGCCGTATACGGCGGCGTCGTAGCTCTGGGCCCGCCTTGAGCCGAACTCCATTACCGGCCTGCCCTGGGCCGCGCGGAAGATGCGGTTGGTCTTGGTGGCGATAAGGCTCTGGTGATTGACGGTTAGCAGCAGCATCGTTTCTATAAGCTGCGCCTGGATTATAGGCCCGCGGACTACGACCACCGGCTCCCCGGGAAAGATGGGGGTGCCCTCCGCAAAGGCCCACACATCGCACCCGAACCTGAAATCGCGAAGATATTCTAGAAAGCGCTCGTCAAACAGCTTTTTATCCCGCAGAAAGAGAATATCCTCCTCTGTGAAGGACATTCCCTCAAGGTAGCCGATAAGCTGCTCGAGCCCGGCAAAGATGGCAAAGCCCCCCTGATCGGGTATGGTGCGGAAAAACATGTCAAAGACGCCGATCCTGTCGCCCAGCCCGCTTATAAGATATCCGTTAGCCATGGTCAGCTCATAAAAATCCATAAGCATGGTAAGATTTCGTTCCCTGTTCCACTCCATCGCCGCGTTGTCCTTCCTGTGGCGAGATTCTCAGCTTATCTCGTTAAATGTCTGAAGCTCTTCAAAATCTATAGTTTTGTTCATATCAAGGGCCTCGTTGATATCGTAATCGACAAGCTTGTTGCTGCGAACGGCAATCACCCTGTTTCCGATTCCGTTTCGCAGCAGCTTTACGGCCAGGTTGCCCATCATAGAGCCCATCAGCCTGTCCTGCGCGGTGGGCGTCCCTCCCCGCTGGATATGGCCGATTATGGTCGCCCTGGTTTCCACTCCCGTTTTTTCCTGGATCATGGCGGCAAGCTGGTGGGTATCCATGGCGCGGTGCTTTGCCCGCTCGCCCGAAACTCCCTCCGACACAAGGATGATAAAATGGGTTTTTCCCTGGTTGAGCGCCTCGCGCATCTCGTTTAGAATATCCCGCTCAAGATCGTGGCGCACCTCGGGAATAATTACCGCCTCGGCCCCGCAGCAGATACCGGCGTGAAGAGCTATATCGCCGCACTTATTCCCCATGACCTCTATTATGGTGCAGCGGTTGTGGGACTGTGAGGTATCGCGCAGCTTGTCTGCTATATCAACCACGGTATTTACGGCGGTATCAAAGCCAATTGTGTAATCTGTGCAGGATATGTCGTTGTCTATGGTGCAGGGTATGCCTATGCAGGGAATGCCCTTTAGGGAAAGATCCCTCGCCCCCCTGAATGAGCCGTCTCCCCCGCATACGATTATGCCGTCTATTCCAAGCTCCCGGCAATTCTGAGCCGCTTTTTCAACGCCCGCGTCCTCGCGGAACTCAAGGGACCGCGCGGTGTGCAGAATCGTGCCGCCCCGCTGCAAGGTGCCGCTGACACTGCGCACCGGCATATCTATTACGTTCTTTTCAAGAAGCCCGACAAAGCCCTTTAAAATTCCCTTTACGCCAATACCGTTAAAGTACGCGGTGCGAACCACCGAACGAATAACGGAATTCATTCCCGGCGCGTCGCCCCCGCTGGTCAGTACTCCTATAGTTCCTATCTCGCCCACAATAATTCCTCCATTGTCTTATGCTGTTGCCGGTACCTCACGATTATATCCGAAAAGAGCCGGTGGCGCAACAGTTTATACGCCTACTCAATCAAAGCCACGTTTTCCTCCCCCAGCAAAAGCTTAAGCTCCCGGGTCAGTATACGGTTGGGCCTTATTCGGTAGCTGTCGGGAGCTTTCATGTATTTTCCCTGATCGACATAGTAAAAATACACGGGAACGCTGCCCTCAAAAACAAACAGAAAGTTGCCGGCCCGCTCGACAAGCTCTGAGCTTTCCGTTGGGAATTTAAGGAACAGCCCCCGCCTCGCCGATTTTTTCACCGGCGCGTTCTCCCGCGCGGGCGCTTCCTCTGCCGGAACCGCGCAGCCGCCGTAGCTGTTCAGGCCGCGCCCTTCGTTATTCCGCGGCAGCAGGGCTTCCTCCGGCGAGAGGATTTCCTCGGCTATAATCTGTACGCTTTGCTCGTCCGTATCCTTGATTCGCCCCCTCACCGCCAGCACCTGCCCCGGAACAAGCTTTTGCGAGCAGGCGGAAAACGTTTTGGGGAAGACGATAAGCTCAATCGAGCCGGTCTTGTCCTCAATTTCGGCAAAAGCCATCATGTCGTTGGCCCTTGTGGTTTTCATTTTGCGCGAAAGGAGTATACCCAAAACCTGCACCCTTGCGCCGTCGTGATTCTTGCTTTTATGCAGGTCGGATATGGCCGCGGCTTCGAGCTTTTTTGCCGTTTCGTCGTAAGCCTCCAGCGGGTGGCCGGAAAGGTAAAGCCCAATGGTTTCTTTTTCGCCGGCAAGCCTGTGCATGGGGGGATACTCGTCAACGTCGGGCAGCAAGTATCCGCCATGCTGTTTGGGCGCGGCTGAAAACAGATCCAGCTGCCCGGAAAGATTATTCCTTGCGTCCTTCTCTATAGCGTCAAGAATAGGCGCAAAGCCCTCGGCCATCTGCCTGCGGTTGTGGCCAAAGCAGTCGAGAGCGCCGCAGCGTATAAGATTCTCAATCGCCCGCCTGTTCATCTCTCCCCCGGCCATACGGGTCAGGAAATCGGCAAGGTCCAGAAAGGGCCCGTTTCTCCCCCGCTCATCGCAAAGGGAACGTATAACGCCCCTTCCCAGATTCTTGACCGCCGAAAGCCCAAAGCGTATTTTACCCTCAAAAACGGTAAAGCCAAGCTCGCTCCCGTTGATATCGGGGGGCAGAACCTCGATCGAAAGCCGCCTGCACTCGCCGATATAATCGATCACCTTGTCGGTGTTGTCGAGAATGCTTGTCAGCAGCGCGGCCATATACTCTTTGGGGTAGTGCCGCTTGAGCCAGGCTGTCTGCCAAGCGACAAGCGCGTAGGACGCCGCGTGGCTCTTATTAAATGCGTAGGAGGCAAAGGAGGTCATCTCGTCAAAAATTTCGGTTGCTATGGCCTCGGGCACCCCGCCCGCTACGCAGCCCGCGCACTCAACAGAGCCATCCTCCCGCTTCTGTCCGTGTATAAAGGCCTCCCGTTCCCGTTCCATTACGTCGTGCTTCTTCTTGCTCATAGCCCTGCGGACAAGATCGGCCCTGCCGTAGGAATACCCCGCCAGCTCCCGGCAGATCTCCATAACCTGCTCCTGGTAGACTATGCAGCCGTAGGTGACCTCAAGAATGGGCTTAAGCTTGGGGTGCTTATAGGTGACGAGCTGAGGGTTGTGCCGGTTGCGGACATAGGTGGGGATAGAGTCCATAGGCCCCGGCCTGAAGAGGGATATAACCGCTATAAGATCCTCCATATGCTCAGGCCCCAGCTGGGTGAGAACATTCCTCATCCCCGCAGACTCGAACTGGAAGACTCCGCCTGTCTGGCCCTTCCCCAAAAGGGCGAAGACCTCTTTGTCGTCCAGTGGAATTTTATCCGGGTCAAAGTCGGGCCGCTCTTTTCTGATCATATCCCGCGCGTCGGTTATTACGGTGAGGTTTCTAAGCCCCAGGAAGTCTATCTTGAGTAGCCCGAGCTCCTCGAGGGTTCCCATGGGGAACTGGGTGAGAACAGACTCGTCGTTCTTCTGCAAGGGGACGTAGCTGTCCACCGGCTCGCGGGTGATGACTACGCCGGCCGCGTGGGTGGAGGCGTGGCGGGCCATCCCCTCGATCTTGCGGGCCATGTCCACAAGCTCGCGATTTTGCTGATCGGCCTCGCAAAGAGCCTTGAACTCGGGTGATACCTCCAGGGCGCGGTCTATGGTCATACCCGGATCGTAGGGGATAGATTTAGCCATAACGTCGGTTTGCTGATAGCTCATCCCCAGCGCCCGCCCAACGTCCCGGATGGATCCGCGGGCCGCCATTGTGCCAAAGGTGATGATCTGCGCCACATGGTCTGAGCCGTATTTGCCAACTACATAGTCAATGACCTCGGGTCGGCGCTCGTAACAAAAGTCGATATCAAAGTCGGGCATGGAGATTCGCTCGGGGTTTAAAAAGCGCTCAAAGATGAGCCCGTATCGGATAGGGTCTATCCCGGTGATGCCGGAGCAGTAAGCCGCAAGGCTCCCCGCGCCCGAGCCGCGCCCCGGGCCTACGGGAATGCCCTTGCTCCTGGCGTAGTTTATAAAGTCCCACACTATTAAAAAATAGTCGGTATAGCCCATCTTCTCGATAACCGAAAGCTCGTAGTCAAGCCTGTTTAAAATGGCCTCGCCAGGGTTTTCGCCATAGCGGCGCAGCAACCCCTCTTGGCAGAGGCCCCGAAAAAACTCCCGGTTATCAAGGCTGCCGGGCGCTTCAAAATATGGCAGCCTTGTCTGCCCGAAGGTGAACTCCACCTCGCAGGCATCGGCAATCTTAACGGTGTTGGCCATAGCGCCTTCGTATTCGCCGAAAAGCTCTTCCATTTCGGCGGGGCCTTTAAGGTAGAACTCCTCGGTGGCGAACTCCATATCGCTGCCTTCCTGAACAGTGCGGTTTGTCTGTATGCAGACGAGAACGTTTTGCATCCTCGCGTCCTCGCGCTCGACATAATGGAGGTCGTTGGTGGCTACAAGCCCCACCCCGGTTTCTTTGGCGAGGCGCGCAAGCTCGGGCAAAATTTCCTTTTGCTCGGCGATGCCGTGGTTTTGCGTCTCGATATAGTAGTTATCGGGGCCAAAGAGATCCCTGTACCACTCGGCCGTTTCCCTGGCGCGGCCGTAATCCCCCGCGACAAGGGCGCGGGGGATTTCTCCGGCAAGGCAGGCCGAAAGGCATATTAGCCCCTCGTGGTGCTTTAAAAGCAGCTCGCGGTCTACCCTGGGCTTTGAGTAAAAGCCCTCGATAAACCCCGCGCTCACAAGCTTTATAAGATTCTGATACCCCTGGTTGTTTTTACACAAAAGAATAAGGTGATAGGGGGAGCTGTCCACCCTGTGCTGCTTATCGAAGCGGGTCCTTGGCGCGACATATACCTCGCAGCCTATAACCGGCTTTATCCCCTGCTTTTTGCACTCTTTATAGAAATCGATTACGCCGTACATCACGCCGTGATCGGTTATGGCAAGGCTCTTCATTCCAAGCTCTTTCGCCCGGGCGATAAGGGGGGCAAGCTTGCACGCGCCGTCCAGGAGGCTGTATTCGGTGTGGACGTGAAGATGCACAAAATCACTCACCGTTATTATTTCCCCCTTTAGCCCCGATTTTCTCCGCGAGTCGTGCGAGCCTGTCCAGCCGGTGGTGGAGACCCGACCGGGAAAGAGGCGGCGAAAAGGTTTCCGCCAGCTCCCGCAGGCTGAGCTCGGGATATTCCATACGCCTTGCGGCCGCCTCCCGCAGCGGCTCGGGAAGGGTATCGAGCCCCGTTTCCCTCTCTATAAGGCGAATATCCTCAATCAAAGAGGCGGCCGCCCTCACCGTTTTATCTATATTTGCGGTCTCGCAGTTTGTGGCGCGCATAGCGCGGTTGCGAACCTCCTTGAGGATTTCAACCTCCACCACCGAGAGGCTCGCCTTGCTTGCGCCCATAAGGGTTAGCAGGTCCTCGACCGGCACAGCCTCTTTGTAGTATACGACGCTGATATTCCGCCGCCGGGCCATCCTGGCCCCCGGCACCGCAGTATCCAGAATTTCCTTAAGGGTTTCGGCCAAAGGCTGCTCGCGCACAGAAAACTCCAGGTGGTAGCCGCGCTTTTCCGGGTCGCTGGCGCCGCCGCAGCTTAAGTATACCCCCGAGAGAAAGCCCGCCGTCTCCTCGCGGGATTCTAGGCGGCGCATAAGCTCTCCCGCCTCCTCTGTCATCCGGACAAAGAGCGCCCGACAGGCGGCCCCGGAAAAGAGTCTGACAATGTGGATTTCTCTTCCCCCCGCCTTATGCTCCCTTTGCTCTATACGGGCTCCCGCCGGAGCGTAGCGGGCAAGATACTCCCGGTAGCGTCCGGCAATTCCGGGGTTTTCGGTGTGCAGGGATATCTCGTCGGGAGAAAAAGCCCGCCCGAACGCGAGCATCCCGTAGGCCTGGGCGGCTCCGGCGCGGTGGCCCTTAGGCCTTGCGGCAAGTATTTCTGTTTTGATATCGCCCGAAAATGACATCGGCCCCGCACCGCCCTATAAGAGATAAAGAGATAATTATAATAAATATAATTCCCGGTCAGGGCATATCCCGGTGGTTTACCGTGACTGAAATACCCTTGGCGGCAAAATGAGCCGCCAGATACTCGCTTACCGCCACCGACCTGTGCTGGCCTCCGGTGCAGCCGACGCTGACCACAAGCTGACTTTTACCCTCTTGAATATAAAGCGGGATGAGGTAATCGATCAGATCGGTAAGCCGCGGCAAAAGCCCGACCGACTGGCGGCAACGCAGCACATACTCCCGCACCGGCTCGTCCAGACCGGTAAGCTCTTTAAGCTCCTCCTCGTAAAAGGGGTTGGGCAGGCAGCGAACGTCAAACAAAAGGTCGGAGTCGGACGGGATTCCCCGCTTAAACCCGAAGGAATTTACGTTGACGACCATCGCGCTGTGAATATCCCTCAAAAACAGATCGCGCACCCTTCCCCTGAGCTGGGCGGAGGAAAGGCGGGATGTATCCAGAACATAGCCCGCGCCCTCCCTGGCGGAATCAAGGAGCTGGCGCTCCCTCGCGATCGCCTGTTCGATGGCGGGCGTTTCGTCGTCCTGAAGTGGGTGGCGCCGCCTGGTCTCCTTATAGCGGTGCAGAAGGCTCTGATTGTCACAGTCAAGAAAGAGCACCCTGAAGGGGAAATTCCAGTTAGAAAGCTCGGTGAGGCAGCGGTTGTATTCCGAAAAGAGCTGGTGGCTGCGAACGTCTACCACAAGCGCTATTTTTGAGATGTGGCCTTCCGAATCTGAGGGAAGCTCCGCAAACTTTGTTATGAGGCGAGGCGGTATGTTGTCGACGCAATAGTAGCCTATATCCTCCAGCGCGTTAACCGCCTGAGTTTTTCCCGCTCCCGACATTCCCGTAACGATTATAAACTCCATTTCCCCGCCGCTCCCCTTTCCCATCGTGCCGCCGCCCCTGACCTAGGGCTTGTTGGATATATACCGCACCTCGCACTCAAGCTCATAGCCTGTTTTCAGCAAAACCTCTTTTCTGACCGTCTCGATAAGCTCGAGGATATCCCGGCAGGTGGCGCCTCCCTTGTTGACCACAAACCCGGCGTGCTTTTCGCTTACGGCGGCTCCGCCAACCGAAAAGCCCTTAAGCCCGCAGCTGTCGATAAGAGCTGAGGCGTAGTTCCCCGCCGGCCTTTTAAATGTGCTGCCCGCGCTCGGAAGATCGAGCGGCTGCTTTTCCCGCCGGCGATTCAGGAAGTCGTCCATCTTAATCCGTATGCCGGACTGGTCGGCGGGGGTAAGGCTTACCCGCACCCTGGTAACGATAAGCCCGCCGCTTTGGTAGGCGCTGTGCCGGTAGGAAAACCCGTGCTCTGCGTGTGCAAACTCCCCAGCCCCGCCGTTATAATCGAGATATCCGGTCAAGACGACCACGTCCTTCATCTCGCCGCCGTAGGCTCCCGCGTTCATGCAAACCGCTCCGCCCGCCGTTCCGGGAATGCCATAAGCAAATTCGAGCCCGCCCAGCCCCCGCCTGAGAGCGTGCTCGGTCAGCTCCCTCAGCGAAAGGCCGGCGTCGCATTCTATCTGCGTATCCGAAACATCCCGGATTCCGGAAAAGCCTCCCGCAATTCTGATAACCGCGCCGCGAAAGCCATCGTCGGGGAAAAGCACGTTGGAGCCCCGCCCGATTACGGCAAAAGGCAGCTCGCTTTCCCTTATGAGCCGCAGCGCCCGCCTCAGCTCATCCTCTCTTCTGGGGCTTACCAGCAGATCGCAGGGCCCTCCCACCCTAAAGGTAGTCAGGGCACTGAGCTTTGCGTCCCGCTCAAGGGCGATTCCTTCGTTTTCAAGTCCTTTTGCCAGGCTTTCAAGTTTGCTCATAATACCCCCTTATGTCGATTAATCGGTCACGGCGTAACGCGCTTGCCGCTTACCCTGCTGACGGCCGACAAAAACCGGGTGCTGTCGGCGTTTAGAACAAGCTCCTCGGGAAAGCCGATCTCCCCGAGCATCGCTATGGCGTCGCCAAGCTCGCCTATATGGGTCGCGTGGTGAGCGTCGGAGCTCACTACTATCGGCACGCCGTATTCGGCGCAGGCGATCGCTATTTTTTTGCAGTTTTCATGTGTCCCCGGCCTGACGTGAAATGAGTGGTTATTGATTTCCACAATTTTTCCCGCCGTCTTAAAGGCCTCAAGCACGGGCTTGTGCTCAAAGTTATAGCGGGAGTCTCCGCAGTGGCCTATGACGTGGATGAGCGGGTTGGCCGCTATATTTATCCAGCCCCTCGTGTGCGCCGCAATGTCCGCGGGCTCAATGCAGACCGAGTGATAAGAGGCAATTACCCACTCCAGATTTTTAAGTACGCCCTCCGTAAGATCAACGCCGCCCTCATAGTCAAGTATATTCAGCTCCGCGCCCCTTATTATAGTAACGCCGTCGAGTACGCGGGGCAGGTTGTGAAGGGTGGAAAAATAAACCGGCCCCGGCGCGCCCTTCATAGCGCTCGCGTGTTCGGTGGCGCAAATAAAGTCAAGGCCTGCCGTCTTTGCCCGCGCCGCGTTTTCCGAAAAGGTGGAATAGGCGTGGTCACAGGCTACGGTGTGGGTGTGGGTATCGGCGATAATTTTCATAGGGGGCTTCTCCTTGGGGTATTTTAAAAGAATCAGTCAAAGGTTGTCCATTCATCGCCGTGGCGGAGCTCAGGCATATCCTCGGCGATACCAAGGCGGGTAAGAAGCTCCTGGGCCGCGTTGTAGCCCATTTCCTTCTGGCGCTGGTTCATGGCGGCCACCTCGATGATTATGGCAAGGT
>JAITVF010000042.1 GCA_031285945.1 Oscillospiraceae bacterium | reverse complement strand
CTCAGGGCTTGGGTTAAAATCTCCAGCCCGTCATTTTTGCGGGCTCTTATGGGTATGATCTCGGCAAAATCGTAAAGAGCCGAAAAGGCGGCTATCTTTTCGAGCATATCCTCCTTTTGGGAAAGGGCGTCGATCTTGTTGAGGGCTAAGATCACGGGAACGCGCGATTCTTTCAGCCGGGATAAAAGCTCTCTCTCGTCATGGTGAACCGCCCCCCTCGCGTCGCTCACCAGCACCGCAACGTCGACCCCGCTCATCGCGCGCTTTATCTCCTCGACCATATAGCGGCTAAGCCCGGTTTTGGGGGCGTGGATTCCGGGGGTATCTATAAATACAAGCTGATCGTCACCCCTTGTAAGAATTCCGGTTACGCGGGTGCGGGTTGTTTGCGGCTTGGGTGAAACTATGGCCACCCGCTCCCCCACAAGGGCGTTGAGAAGGGTGGATTTTCCAACGTTGGGCCTTCCCACAATTGAAACAAAGGCGGAGCGGGTAGTCATAAGCGCCTCCCATAATTAATCATTTCTCACACTTTTACGCGATATAAAGCCGTCTTTATGCTACTCGGCGTCACACCTTTATCGCGCAAGCGGCCGGTATCGGCTCAAGCTGCGCGGCTATCCTCGTAAGGGCTTCCTCCAGCAGCGCCCTGGGCACGGGAATACATATGCGCTGAAAGCATTCGCCTCCCCTGAGATCGTGCACGAGGCCGTCCTGTAGCAGCACCCTGGCGTTATCGTATATTCTTCTGTGAATTTCCTCGCCCGAAAGCCCGTAGCCCGAAAAATCTAGCCAGAGCACATAGGTGCCCTCAGGCCTGCGGATTTTAACCCCTGGCATACGCTCTTTAATAAAATCCATGGCAAAGTCAATATTATCGTCCAGGTATTTGTTTAGCGCGTCTAGCCAGTCCTCGCTTTCATCGTAGGCGGCTATGAGGGCGGCCACCGAAAAAGGCGACGGCAGGTGCTCGCCGAACCGGCTTTTAAAGATCCCCCGCAGGTTCTCGTCGGGAATTATAACATTGGCGCAGTGCAGCCCCGCCACGTTAAAGGATTTGTTCACGCCGTTTATCATTATTATGTTGCTGTGATCGGCGGCGGCCTTTAATATAGTGGTGTGGGTTACGCCGCTTCTTACTATATCGGAGTGGATCTCGTCCGATATTAAAGTAACGTGGTTCCTTTTGCAGATATCGGCCATACGCCTAAGCTCCTCCTCGCTCCAAACCCTTCCGACCGGGTTAGCGGGGGAGCAGAGGATAAATACCCGGTTTGTGGGCTGGGCGCATTTCTCCTCAAAATCGGCCCAGTTAACCGTGTAATAGCCGTCCGTGTTTATAAGATGGCTGTCGACTACCCGCCGATAGGTCTCATTCTCGATCATATCGCGAAAATGCCCGTATACCGGCGACATTATTATAACGCCGTCGCCCGGGGAGGAAAAGGCGTTTACCGCGCAGTTTATGCCGGTTACGCTGCCGGTGGAATAAAGCACCCAGTCCTCTTCGATAACGGTGCCGTAGCGGCGCCCGTACCAGTCGCAAAGGGCCGCGAGATAGCGGGGCTCGGCAAAATGCGAGGTATAGCCGTAAACGCCTCTCTCGGCCACCCGGCGCATGGCCTCGATAATGGCCGGCGGGCACTTTAAATCCATATCGGCGATCATCATGGGGATTGGCCGGGTGGCGCCGGCCTGGTTTTTGGGGGCGTTTAAGTCCCACTTTATGCTTGAGGTGCCGTATCTGTTTACGATTTCGTCAAAGTTGTAGCTCATTTTTATGCTTCCTTTTTTGTCAATTTTCCGCGGGGTTATGTTCTGCCTGTACATTATAGCAGGATTTTTGCGATTTATCCACCGGAATAAGCAAAGGGCCCCGCGGGGCCCCTGACGGTAGCTATACCCTGTAAACTATCGCCGGAATGGGCGGCTCGCCCCTTCGGTTACAGAAGCTTGCCACTATCGCGGTGTAGCGGTCGGGGTCGATGCCGGAAAGCCAGTCAAGTATGGCGTCCTTTTCCCGGTAGCCGTTGTTGCGTCCGTAATAAACGCAAAGGGTTATTATCCCGCCCGGCTTAAGCAGCGCGAGAGAGGCCTCAAGCGCCGGGACGCTGGTTTCGGCCCGGGTAAAAATATCGTGATCGCCCCCCGGCAGCCACCCAAAGTTGTAGGCTATGCAGGAAACGCTGCCCGGCTCTGCGTAGCTGGCTATATTCTGGTGCCCGTCGAGTATAAGCCTTGCGCGGCCTGCGGTATTTTCCTCCTCGAGAAGCTTCCTTGTGCTTTCCAGCGCCTCGGGCTGGATATCCATTGCGAGAACCCGGCCCTCCTCCCCCACCAGGCGGCAGAGGCGGGCGGTGTCTCTTCCCCTGCCCATAGTCGCGTCTACGCACAGATCGCCGGGGCGCACGTTATGCTCCATCCACCGATGAGCCAGCTGCGGCGCGCTGAAGTTTTCGGTCACCGCTTATCCTCCTTTTAAGGCTTCCCCCGCCGTAGATTACAGTGCCTAAGACCCCCGCCAGCAAAAGCCCCCACAGCATATCGGCGATAGAGTGCTGCTTTATATACACGGTTGAAAGCAGTATCAAAACGCACAGCGCCATTGATAAAACGCCGATAACGCGCGAGCGCCTTCTTTTGGCGGCAAGGCGTACTATCGCGACGTGGGCGGCCACCGACTGGGCCGCGTGAAGGCTGGGCGCGCTGTTTGTGGGGGTATCGAGCTCATAAAGCAGCCTAACCAGGGCGTTAAAGGGCCCGGTCGCGGCCGAAAGATCGGCCCGCAGCTCAATACCGTTTGGCCACAGGGTATAAACAAGGCAGGCCATGTAAAGGGCTCCCGTTAAAAACGCGCCGTAGCGCAAAAATTCCCCCTCATCCCTAAGGAAGAGGAGAACCGCCGGCACGAGCAGGTAAATATACCACGAAATGTAAAAGACCACAAACTCCGGAATAAAAGGAATATAGCTGTCGAGCGGAATAAACATGATATGCCCCGGAGCCCCGCCCGCCTGCTCCAGCATATAAAACCACAGGTACCCGCCCGCGGCCGCCGCCAAAAGCAGCAGCCTGCGCCTGAGTGAACCGACGGCGTTTATCATAAATCGCCTCCGCCGGGCTGTATCCGGCCATACCGTGTCACGCGTCCTTGTAATCCTCCACGCCATCCTCCCAGAGCCCCCCGTCCCCCGAGTCGCTTATCCGCAGGGGGCGCACGGGGCTTGTCAGAAGCTCGCTGTACCAGCAAAGCGCGTCCAGGTAAATTTTAGAAACATCGTCGGTAGAAAGCTCCATGAGCCTGAGCCTGTGAAGCACGCTCTTCCAATCGGCCCGCTCATAGAGCCGTATAAAGCTCAAGACCGGAAAATACCGGCCCTTGAGGGATATAAGGGCGTCCTGTATCTCCTGCGCTACAAAAACCATCTCCATGGCTCTTTCCATAGAAACGCCGAGCGCCGCGTCCAGCAAGGAAAAAAGGCCCGTTAAAAACAGGCTCTGCGCCTCTCTTTCCAAGCCAAAAAAGGGGGCCAGCCCCTCGCACAGTCTCGCCCGCATAAGCGAAACGCGGGTGAGCTCGCCCGGCCTGTCGGCGCCTAGGGATTTAAAGACCGCCGCGGTCACCCATTTGCGCACCTCATTCTCACCCAGGATAATCATGGCCTGCCTTATGCTTTTTACCTTATGGCGGGCCCCTACATAGGGCGAATTGATAAAGCGCGTCAGAGAGACAGAAAGCGATATATCGCTGCCGACAATCTCCGATACCACCCCAAAGTCAAAGTTTTCGTCCCTGACCACATTTAAGAGTCGGATCAGATTAACCTTAAGGGGGGTGATCTTTTCCTCCACGGGAATAATCCCCGCATAGAAGGGCCCCTCAAAAAGGTCGTATTCCTCCGCCGCGGCCCGCTCGAAGGCCCCGGTGGTTCTAATGCCGGTGGCGATCAGCTTAATGTCGGGATATTTTTTTACCAGGGCGCGGCGAAAAGCCACCGGATCGCTGTGAGCCGCGCGGTTATGGTCGTAGAGCAGGTAGCCGCATAAATTGTTTATGGCCGGCGGCTGATCGCCCTGGGCGGCCAGCCTGAAGCCCCTGCGGCGCAACGCGCGAAGCTCGCCGAGGTAGGGCTCCTGCCCCCCGATATCGGTATCCAGCACAAAAACCAGCCGTTCAGGCGGGAAGATAAACTCCTCGCAAAGAAGAACCTCCGCGCTCAGCGGAACAAAAACGGGCTTGTCGGCCGAAAATGCCTTGAGCGAAATTCTGCGCAAAACCTCCAGCAACGGCGAATACCCGGCGACATAATCGCCGGAGTTGACCTTATACCTTA
>JAITVF010000029.1 GCA_031285945.1 Oscillospiraceae bacterium | reverse complement strand
ATACGAATCCGCCCCAGCCCGTACATGGGGGGAAGGTTGACGCCAAAGCAGACGACGGCGCAAAAAGCGGCATACAGAACAACCCCCATAAAAACGCGCGCCTTCTTTGAGGCGTAGGGAACAAGGAACTGTAGCATAAGCACAAGAGGCAGATACAGCGCCCCGCAGGAGCCGGCGCCCAGCCAGCGGATCGTAATGAGGGAATAAGCCGCAACCTCAACCGTGAGCAAAATGCCCCCCGCGGCGTAAAAGCGCAGATATACAAGAACGGCGCACACTGTATCTATAACAAGGCTCGCCAGGGTAAACCGCAGCATGGGCGCCATGCCCGCGTACAAAAACAGGCCGCACAGCGCAACATGAACAAGAAACGCAAACCCGACCGACACCAAAAGGGTTATCAGCAGGTATAGCTCGTCGCCGTCGCGAAAGTATCGCTTATCAAGCAGAGCGGCGATTCTTTTGTAGACGTGTCTTGTCATGTAATCCCCCGCAAGTCAAGAATATAACCTCTAATATATCAGATCCAGACTTGGATTTCCAGTCATAATTAAAAATTCTTAAATAAATAATCTTGGTAGGTAAAAGAATATCTAACTATTATTTCGGTCACAATCTTTAAAACTTTACCCGGGAGCTATGACCTGAGCCTCCCCCTGCGCGGCACTTTTGCGGTTAAATCGGTCGCGTGCCTATAGCGGGCTGGAAATATTTCTGGATTTATGTTAGACTGTTAAAGACCTCCCGCAACGCTTATCGCGGTTGTAAAGCACAGCGGCGCCGCCGGGGAAGGAGGCTTAGAGCTATGAGTATCAAAGCGGGGTTTTTGGTGCCTCACCCGCCCGTAATCATACCCGAAATCGGTAAAGGGCGCGAAACGGCGCTTGCCAAAACCGAAAGGCAGTATAACGTTGTGGCGCGCAGAATCGCGGCCATAGCGCCGGAAACCGTTGTTCTGATCACCCCCCACTCAACCGTATATTCAGACTACATACACATCTCCCCCGGGAAAAAAGCCGGGGGCAGCCTTAATTCTTTTGGCGCGGGCCAGCAATTCGAAACGGTATACGACGGCGCCTTTGCAAAAAAGCTCGAGGAGCTTTGCGTCTCAGCGCGCATACCCGCCGGACTGGCGGGCGAAAGCAGGCCCGATCTCGATCACGGGGTTATGATCCCCCTTTACTTTTTCGGGCGGTTTTTCGGGGGCTTCCGCCTGGTGCGGGTATCTCCGGCGGGCCTTTCGAGAGAGGACCACTACCGCTTTGGCGCCCTTATTGCCGAGGCCTCGCGGGAGCTTGGTCGCAAAACCGTGGTGGTAGCGAGCGGCGACCTTTCTCACAGGCTTTCCCTCGAGGGCCCCTATGGCTATTCCCCAGAGGGCCCCGCCTTTGACCGTGAGGTCTGCGGCATAATTGCCTCGGGGGACTTTTCTGGCCTGTTCGAGCTTGACGAGGGCCTCTGTGACAGCGCGGCCGAGTGCGCCCTTTTGCCCCTGGTCATGCTGGCCGGCGCTCTTGACGGCAAAGAGCTTCGCTGCGGGCTGCTCTCCTACGAGGCGCCTCTTGGCGTCGGCTACGCGGTCGCCGCCTTTGAAAATACCGGCGACAATCCAAAGCGCCGCTTTCTTGAGCAAAGAATGTCCGCCTCGCGCTCGCTGCTCCAAAGGCTTCGCGAAAATGAGGATGATTACGTTCGCCTCGCAAGGGAGGCGCTTGAGTCTCAGGTGCGAACAGGCTCCCCTTCCCCGCCGCACAATATACTGGCCGATGAGCTCTCAAGGGGGCAGGCGGGCGTTTTTGTCACCATTAAGCGCCACGGGCAGCTTCGCGGCTGCATAGGGACCATATCCCCCGCCCACCCGAGCCTGGCTGAGGAAATAAGGGCAAACGCGGTATCTGCCGGAATAAGCGATCCCCGTTTTTCCCCGGTTACGGAAGAAGAGCTTCCCGAGCTGGTTTATACGGTGGACGTTTTATTCTCACCCGAGCCCGCTACCCCCGAGGAGCTCGACCCCGCGCGGTACGGAATTATCGTGAGCAGCGACCGCAAAAGAGGGCTGCTGCTGCCTGGGCTCGAAAATATCGACACGGTGAAAGAGCAGCTCGCAATCGCTATAAACAAGGCCGGCATCCCCGAGGGCAAGCCCTATAGGCTCGAGCGGTTCGAGGTCGTGCGCCATAAGTAAGAATTTATGTCCTGCCTGGACAAAGCCGGGATAAAGAGGTAAGCAATGGACGAGCTTTTGGGAATTGTTCGCACAGTTGAGGATATAGACCGCTTAAAGTGCGTAACCCGCACCGCCTGGACCGCTACCGGCCGCCGGGAAAGCACCGCCGAGCACTCCTTTCGCCTAGCGCTCTTCGCCATGCTTTTGCTTGAACGGTACGAGGAGCTTGATCCCCTTAAGATGATTTCGCTGTGTCTTGTCCACGATCTCGGCGAAGGGTATGGCGGCGATATTTCGGCTGCGCTGCTGCCCGATCCCGAGCTCAAGGCAAGGGCTGAGGCCCAGGGCTTAAGCCGCCTGCTGCGGCGTCTCCCCATAAAGACAAGGGAGAGAATAAAAAGCCTCGCGGAAGAATACAACAGCGGCGAAACGAAAGAGGCAGAAGTCGTAAAGGCGCTCGACAAGCTCGAGACTCTTATCTCCCACGGGCAGGGGAAAAACCCACCCGGCCTTATTGATTACGCCTTTAACCTGAGCTACGGCGAGGAGCTCTGCAATAAAGACAATACCCTTAAGGCGCTGCGCGAGCTCGTTTGCGAACCAATACGCCGCCTTGCGGAAGAATCGGTTAATAACGCCGATAGTATAAAGGAGAATGACGAATGAATAGCCGACCCGAAAAAGCCGTTGACATCTACTCGAGCAACTGCAACTGCGCCCAGGCCGCGCTGGCCGCCTTTGAGGATATTACCGGGCTGAGTCAGGATACCGCGCTGCGCCTCGCCTCCCCCCTCGGCGGCGGGATCGGCGGGATGCGCCTTACATGCGGCGCTCTTACCGGCGCGTCCATTGCCGCGGGGATGGCGCGTGGATACGGCTACGCCCCCTCTCCGGAGGAAAAAAAGGCTGTGAACTCTCTTGTGCAGGAGTTTGCCCGCAACTTTAAAGAGCGCTTCGGCGCGATTGACTGCGCCTCCCTCCTCGAAAAAAACGAACGGGACGGTCTCACCGAACGGCCCTGCGCCAGATACGTGGCGGGCGCCGTAGAAATCCTTGAAAAAATGCTCTGACGCGGTTGACTCGCGTATTCCCCACCGCTTTCGGCGTGTTAAACCGCGCAGAAAACGCGGTTTACGCCCTCGCTCACGGCTTGACAAATCCCACAAAACACGTATAATGGGTAAAGTAGCCGCGGGTATGGTTTAGTGGTAGAACATCAGCTTCCCAAGCTGAGAGTGTGGGTTCGATTCCCATTACCCGC
>JAITVF010000027.1 GCA_031285945.1 Oscillospiraceae bacterium | reverse complement strand
GGCCGCGGAAGGGGAGCCCGTACGCGATGAGGTTTAAAGAGTTTTCGAAAAAGCAGCTTAAGGCGCTGACCTGGTGGTGCGATACAAGCCCCCATAAAGGCCTTGACGCCATAATCTGCGACGGGGCCGTACGCAGCGGCAAAACCCTATGCCTTTCACTATCCTTTGCTATGTGGGCCATTTACGGCGCCCCGCCGGGGAATCTGGCTATGTGCGGCAAAACCATACTCTCCCTAAAAAGAAACGTGGTCGAGCCCCTTTGCGAGGCCCTTAGGCAGACAGGCATAGCCCACAGGCTTAAGGCCTCGGAAAACCGGCTCACAATAGGAAAAGGCGCAAACGCACGCACCGTATTCCTCTACGGCGGAAAGGACGAGGGGAGCGCGGCCCTGATACAGGGAATAACCCTTTCGGGGATACTGCTCGACGAGGTGGCCCTTATGCCGCACTCCTTTGTGGAGCAGGCGCTCGCGCGGTGCTCGGTTAAGGGCTCAAGGTTTTTTATGAGCTGCAACCCCGAGCATCCTTACCACTGGTTTTACACCGGGTGGATTTTAAAGGCGGCCGAAAAAAACGCCCTTTACCTGCATTTTACCATGAAGGATAACCCTTCGCTTTCCCCCGAGATTATTAGCCGCTACAAAAGTCTTTATTCCGGCGCCTTTTACGACAGGTTCGTCCTGGGAAAATGGGTTGCGCCAGAGGGGCTTGTATACCCTATGTTTTCTCACGCCCATATAGTGGACGAGCTGCCTGAATTTGAGAGGTACGCGGTTTCTTGCGATTACGGTACGGTGAATCCCCTTTCGGCGGGGCTGTGGGGGGAATCGGAAGGCGCGTGGTACCGGCTGCGGGAGTATTACTACGACTCTAAAAAATCAGGCGTCCTTAAAACCGACGAGGAATACGCCGACGCGATTGCTGAACTGACAAGTGCCATTTGGCCCGAGGCCGTGGTGGCGGATCCTTCCGCCGCGAGCTTTATAGCCTGCCTGCGCCGAAGGGGGCTTACGGTGGAGCCGGCCTTAAACTCGGTGGCCGACGGCGTGCGGCTGGTCGCCGGGGCGCTTAGGGGGAAAAGGCTCTTCTTCCACCGCTCCTGCGCGGACGCGATACGGGAGTTCTCACTTTACCGCTGGGACGAAAAAGCCCAAGGAGACGTACCCCTAAAGCGTGACGACCACGCCATGGACGATATACGCTACTTTGCCATGAGGTTTCTTTTGCCGGAGGCTGAGGGCGCGGGCGGGTTTTGCGCGGTGAGCGTGGCGAGGGCGGATGACCGGGGGCGGCCATGCCAAAAACGCCCTTTGTACGGCTAAGTAATTACTGATTTATTGTGCTTTGCCCGCCAAAGGCGGGCAAAGCACAGCATAATGCCGTAGCCGTAAAAAGCAAATTATTATCAAATCAGTGGTTACCTAAAACTATACTGGAGGTTATTACTTGCGAATAAGAGATCTTTTTTTGCGGGGGAAGGAAAGCCCCGGAGTTCAGACCGGGCCGGAGCGCGCGGGCTCGAACCCCTACCGCGGGTGGATGGGGTACTCGCCCCTCTCGCCGCCCGACGCGTCCCTGTTCGACGCCATGCGGGAAGCTCTGCCTATAGTTGACGCGGCAATCGATAAGATTGTGCGGCTGACCGGCTCCTGCCAGGTAGAATGCTCCGACCGGGGGCTGCAAGGGCCGCTGGAGCGGTTTGTGCGTACGGTGGCGGTCGGCCCCGCTTCCAGGGGGATGGATCAGTTCGTATCCTCTTATCTCCACAGCCTGCTGACCTATGGCAGCGCGGTGGGCGAGATCGTGCCCGACCATGCGGGAAGGGCCATACGCGCCCTTTATAACGCGAGGCTTTCCGATGTGGTAATACGGCCGGGGCGGTCGCCCCTCGAGGCCGAGATATGCACCCTTAAGGGGCTTAGCCCCGTGCCTGTGCGCTACCCGCAGCTTGTGCTGTTTACCCCCCTGAACCCGCCGCCCGGCGAGCTTAGGGGCACCCCCGTACTAAGGGGCCTGCCCTTTGTGGGGGATATACTGACAAAGATATTTTCTTCCGTGGGTTCAAATTTTGAGCGAATGGGCAACCTGCGCTACGCCGTCACCTACAGGCCGGGGCCGGGAAGGCTCGACAAGGCTCAGGCCGGCGAGGTAGCCGGCGCAATATCGCAGGAGTGGGCCAGGACGGTTTCTCCCGGAGGGCCGGTGCGGGATTTTGTGGCGGTGGGGGACGTGGACGTAAGGGTGATCGGAGCCGACAGCCGTATGCTCTCGACAGAGATTCCCGTTCGCCAGATGCTCGAGCAGATTGTCGCAAAGCTGGGGATTCCGCCCTTTATGCTGGGCCTCTCCTGGTCGACAACCGAGCGTATGAGCGCCCAGCAGGCCGATATCCTGACAAGCGAGCTCGAAAGCTACCGCCGCCTTTTGGACCCGGTGATAGTAACAATTTGCGAAATGTTTTTGCGCTTAGCGGGCTCTTCGGCCACAGTAAGGCCGGTCTGGGGGGAGATAAACCTTCAGGACGAGGCCGAGGCCGCAAACATACGGCTTATCGACGCGCGAATTCGCGCTATCGACAACGGCGTTATGCCAAAGGAGGGGACCGACAATTCCTGAAGGACAAATACTTAAAGCCCTGGAGGCACAAAGCCTTACCGAAGAGCAGATGCTCAGGCTAAACCGATTTACCCGCAGAGAGCTTAAGCCGCAAGAGGTCTTTGCCTTTTCGCTGATACTGTGCGACAACGAGATTGACCGGGACGGCGAATGCTTTACCGAGGAATCACTAAAGATTTTAAGCGCCCTTTTTGTGGGCAAGACGGGAGTATTTGACCACAACCCCAAGGCCGAGCACCAGAGCGCCCGCATATTTGAAACAAGCCTTGAGCGGCCCGGCGGGGAAAACGCCCTGGGCGAGCCTCTGTGCCGCCTAAGGGCATGGGCCTATATGCTGAGATCGGAGAAAAACGCGGACCTGATCGCCGAGATTGACGGCGGCATAAAAAAGGAGGTGAGCGTGAGCTGCGCTGTAGAGCGCGCCGTATGCTCCGTATGCGGCGCCGATCAGAAGGCGGAGCCCTGCGCCCACCGAAAGGGAGAGGAGTATAACGGCAAAATTTGCTGCCATCTTCTTGTAAAGCCTACCGACGCCTATGAGTGGAGCTTTGTGGCGGTGCCGGCCCAGAAATCGGCCGGGGTGACCAAAAGGGCCTTCGGGCGGGGGGAGGGCGGCCCGCAGTCTTTAGTAAGCCTTGAAAAGCTCTTTGAGCGAGAGGGGGACGTTCTGCTCCAAAAGGGAGAGCTGCGGCTTCTTGAAGGGCAGTATAAGGCCCTGGCGGCCGAGGCGGAGGCGGGCAGGGGGTATCTTGGGGAGCTGCGCCGGGAGGTCACAAAGCTGGCGGCCCTGTCGGGGCTGGGCTTTTCGCCCGGGCTGGTTGAAAAAATCTCCGGCGCGCTCTTGCCCGCCGAGCTTGCCGAGCTGCGAAAAACCCTTGTGGCACACGCCGCCAAGGCCTTCCCCATAGGCCCGCAGCTGGCCCCCGCGGGAGGCGCGGGGGAAGCGGAAACGGCCTACAGCATTTAGCATTAGAGTGGCGATACTAAGGCCATATTTTAAAAAAACTATTTGGAGGTAACAAAATGCGTTACGAAAATATAAGAGTGGACAAAAGCCTTTACAAAAACGCGGGCGGGTTTGTTTCGGCGCTCGAAAAGCTCGACCCCTCCCCATCCTACGCGGGGAGCGAGCTTTCGGGGCTCGACGCCTTTCAGCGCCAGCTCAAGAGGTTCGACATCAGAGTGAGCGGAAAGAACTCTTCGGCCATAGCCAAGTTTTTCTCAACCGCCGATTCGGCAGCCCTTTTCCCGGAATATGTGGCCAGAGCGGTTTCGGCGGGGACTATGGACGAAACCGTACTCGATGAGATAGCCGGCGCCAAAACCGATATACAGTCTATGGATTACCGTTCAATCGTAACGGATATCGGGGACCCGGACGGGGCCTCCTACGGCGAAACGATAGCCGAGGGCGAGGATATACCTGTAACTAACATAAGCCTGGGCGAAAGCCTTGTGGAGCTCAAAAAGCGGGGAAGGCTGCTCAGGGCCTCGTACGAGGCGATAAAGTTCCAGCGGCTCGACGTTTTTACAGTCGCCCTGCGCCAGATAGGCGCCTTTATCGCAAAGGCCCAGCTCGCCGACGCCGTTGCGGTTCTGCTTAAGGATACGCCGGCCATCGCGGCGGCGGGGGCTGAGCTTGGCTACGCGGATCTTTTAAAGCTGTGGGAAGCCTTTGAAGATTTTGAGATGAACGTATTGCTCTGCTCGCCCAGGATGGCCGCCAGGATACTTGCCATAGAGGAGCTGCGCGACCCGGTGGCGGGCCTCGGCTTTGGCGCGAGCGGCGGCCTTGTGACTCCCCTTGGGGCAAAGCTTATAAAGACGGGTGCCGTGCCCGACGGCAAAATTATAGCGCTCGACAGGCGCTTCGCCCTCGAGATGGTGACCGCCGGAGGTATACAGGTAGAGTACGACAAGCTGATCGATTCCCAGCTCGAGCGGGCGGCGGT
>JAITVF010000023.1 GCA_031285945.1 Oscillospiraceae bacterium | reverse complement strand
TCAGGAGCTTGGCGTTGAGGGCAGGACCGTAGGCGTGGCCCCGGTCGGTTGCGCGGTGCTTGCCTATAATTACTTTGCCGTGGATATGGTTCAGGCCCCGCACGGCAGGGCCCCGGCCGTGGCGACAGGCCTTGTGAGATCTTTGCCTGAGGCCGTTGTATTTACCTATCAGGGCGACGGAGATCTCGCCGCCATAGGCACCGCCGAAACGGTGCACGCCGCCACCCGCGGTGAGAATATCGTAATAATTTTTGTCAACAACGCGATCTACGGCATGACCGGCGGCCAGATGGCGCCTACCTCTCTGCCGGGCCAGGTTACGCAGACCTCCCCCTACGGCCGCGACGTAAAAATGGCCGGCAACCCCGTAAGGATCTGCGAGCTGCTGGCCAGCCAGGACGGAACCACCTACGCCGAGCGTGTGGCGGTAAACACCGTGCCCGCCATCCGCAAGGCTAAAAAGGCTATTAAAAAGGCTTTTGAGAACCAGATAAACAAGCGCGGCTTCTCTATAGTTGAGGTCCTTTCCACCTGCCCCACCAACTGGGGGCTTACGCCGGTTGAGGCGCTCTCGTGGCTCCAGGAGAACATGGTTCCCCATTATCCCCTTGGCGTATTCAAGGATAAAACAGCAGGGGAGGGGAAATAAGATGGCAGGTTTAAACGTGATTTTTGCCGGGTTCGGCGGTCAGGGTATCCTGTTTACCGGAAAGGTCGTGGCCTACGCCGGCCTTATCGACGGCAAGGAGGTAAGCTGGCTTCCCTCCTACGGGCCCGAAATGCGCGGCGGCACCGCCAACTGCTCGGTCTGCGTTTCCGACGAGCCCATAGGCTCCCCTCTGGTGACCGAGCCGGACGTGCTTGTAGCAATGAACATTCCCTCCTACGATAAGTTTATCGATACGGTAAAGCCGGGCGGGCTGGTGGTTGTGGACTCAAGCCTCATCGACCGCAAATGTGAGCGAGATGACGTCCGGTTTGCCGCCGTCCCAGCTACAAGGCTCTCCAATGAGGAGCATCTCGAGGGCATAGCCAACATGATTCTTCTTGGAAGAATGCTCAAGGGCGTGGAATTCGCGTCCCTGGAGACAGTGGAAAGGGCTGTGGGCAAATGTGTCCCCGCTTCAAAAACCCATCTTCTTGAGCACAACATGCGCGCCATACGCCTGGGGTATTCCCTCTAATGCTAATCCGCAAATAAAATGCTTTTATAATATTACTCTATTGCTTCCCCCGCCAGAGGCGGGGGAAGCAATAGAAAGAAGTATTTTAAATGCGGAATAGTATAGCTCGTAGTTTTCGGGTAGTGTCTTAACCGCGTTGTTTATTTCTGCGAAGTATTTCCCCGTCTCCGGCGGGGAAATACTTTAATATAAATAATCTTTTATATTTATTAACTCGATAGGACACTCCCAATTTTCTCCCAATTTTCAAAGATTATTGACTTTTTGGCCGGTCTGCCGCATAATATATATTACCTGTATAAACAACCGGCCCGCGACGGGCCCGCTTTGCGGTCTTTTGAAGTTAAGCTGCCGTTACTTCTCATCAAAAACGACAAGGGCGCGAGGTGCTTTCAATGAAGGTACATATTATTCGGCGGACCGGCGCTTTGCTTTTACTCGCGGCGATTGTCTGCCTCTGCGGCTGCTCCTCGCCTAAGGAGCCCTCCGCGGCCGAGCTTGAGACACTGCGGGAGCTGGGCCAGGAGTTTATGGACGACCTGGGCTCGGCGATTCTCCCCGGCAGGGAGGACGACGACTACCTGCGCTCTCTGGCGGTAATGCTTAGCGAGGAAGAAACCGTAAGCGACATGTCCGACTTTGATTCCTTTGTGAAGGCCTGGGAGGGGGAAACGGCGGGCTCGCTGACCGTATTCTTTCGCACCGGCGCTTCCAGGAACGGGCAAAATCAGATATGCGCCCGCTTTGTCTGCGAGGGCGGGGCCGGTTATTATTTTCGCTATGAGGTTCCCGACGGGGATTCCTACGCCGACATATCGGTGGCGAGCAGAGTTTTTGACGCCGTGGAGGTCGTTCCAGACGAGGCGCTTCAAAAAGTGAAGATGAAGCTCGGCTACGGCGGCGAGGATATAGCTACCTTTACCTTCCGCCCCGTGCCCCTTCCCGCTGAGGAATCGGGCGGCGATTTTTAATCAGCATATTATATATCCAAAATATACCTCCGGGCATGCCGTTTTAAGATGGCATGCCCGAGCCTGTATCGGGGGAAAAGCAAAAGGTGCTTCATATAGTGACGGGGTGCGCGGGCAGCGGCAAAACGGCGCTGCTTCTTGAGAAAATTAAGGACGCGGCTAAAAAGGGCGAGAGGTCTATATTCTTAGTGCCTGAGCAATACTCGTTTGAGGCGGAGCTTTTGGTGAGGCGGGAGCTTGGCCCGGGCCCCGCGCTTAACGTTGAGGTTTTGAGCTTTACCCGCCTTTGCGACAGCGTGGGCCGGCTTCACGGCGGGCTTGCCGGAACTCCGGTTACAAGGGCGGGTAAATATCTCTTTATGTCCCTTGCGGCGGAGCAGCTTCGCGACAGCCTTAAGGTCTACCGCAAAAGCGCTCTGAATCCCTCTTTTCTCGAGACGCTGGTGAGCGCCTGCGCGGAGTTTAAAACCTCGGGCGTTACCCCCGAAAAGCTCGGCGAGGTGGCCGCGGGCTGCGAGAAGGGCCCTTTGCGGGACAAGCTTTACGACCTTTGCGCCCTATACGGCGCTTACGGCGCGCTTATTGAGCGGGGCTACCAGGACCCTGACGACGATCTTGTAAAAACCGCCGCGATTCTGAGAGAAAACGGCTATATGAGCGGCGTAAATATATTTGTGGACGGCTTTGCGACTTTTATGGCGGCGGAGTTTTTACTTCTTAAAGCGCTTATCGCTCAGGCGGGGGAGTTTACGGCGGCTTTTACCGCAGACGGCCTCTTTGACCGGGAAGGGGGAGTCGGGCCTTTTTCTATTCCCGCGCAGGCGGCGGGTAGGATTATCAGATACGCGAAGGAAGCTGGCGTAACTGTAGCGAGCCCGGTAAATCTCACAAAGCCGCAAAGGGCCCAAAACGGGGAGACGCGCCGTATAGCGGGGCATTTCATGCGCTCAGGGGCCGAGCCCCTACAGGAGGAGCCGAGGCACGTTTTTTACCACGAGGCCGCCGACCCCTGGCGGGAGGTTGAATATGTAGCCCTTAAGATCTCGGAGATTGTGAGGAAGAAAGGCTTTGCCTACCGCGATATAGCTGTGGTCGCCCGGGACACGGGGCCATATCTGAGGGCTTTGGAGCGTAGCTTTGCCCGGCGGAGCATACCTTATTTTGTAGACGACCGCCGGGATGTGAGTAGTACGGTGCTTGCGGGGGGGCTTATGAGCGCCCTGGAGGCTGTACGCTCAAGCCTTGATACCGACGCTGTCCTCGCCTGGGCCAAGTCGCCTATGGGAGGATTCCCGGAGGAGGAGGTTGCCCGGCTTGAAAATTACTGCTACTGCTGGAGCGTCCGCGGAGCTCTCTGGGAAGGCGAGTGGCGCAATAATCCACGGGGGCTGGCGGGCCCCCTGACCGGGGAGGACGAGGCCGCTCTTTTAGCCCTCAACAGTACGCGAAAGGCTGTAGTCTCGCCCCTTATAGCGCTGCGCGAGGCTCTTGCGCAGTGCGACGGCGAGGGCTTTGCCGCCGGGGTTTACGCCTTTTTAGAGGGGATCGGGGCCGCAAAGAGGCTTTCTGAATTCGCGGGCGATCTTCCTGCGGGCGAGCGGGAAGTCTTCTTGGATGAAAGCGCGCAGCTCTGGGACGCGCTTATGGAGATATTGGATATTTTCGGCGCGGTGCTGGGCGCGACCTGCCTGCCGGCTTCTCGTTTCCACGAGCTCTTCAGGCTTTGCCTTTCCTCGCTGGAGCTGGGCTTTATCCCCCAAACCCTTGACCAGGTGCTTGTGGGAGGGGCGGACCGGATTCGCCCCAAAGAGGTAAAGGCCGTATTTCTGATCGGCGCGGTTGAGGGTGAATTCCCCGCGAGCTTTTCTTCCGGCGGAGTTTTTACCGACGAGGAGCGCCGACGGATAATCGAGCTGGGCGCGGAAATTGGCGCCCCGGGGCTTCAGAGAGCTGTGCTTGAGAAATATTTCTGCGCCTTTGCGGTTTCGCTGCCCTCCCACGAGCTCTATGTGAGCTGCCATAAAAATAAGATGAACGGGGCGGAGTGCTTTCCCTCCGAGCTTATAACATCCCTGAGGAATCTATTCCCCCGCCTTATGCCCCATACACCCGACCCTTTGGAGTCCGCGACCTGCGAAGCCGCCGCCTTTGACCTGCTTGCGGCCCGTTACCGCGAGGATACCCCACAAACGGCGGCGCTTCTCGCTTTTTTTAAGGACGAAAGGCTGGAGGCCTTAAACAGGATGGAGCGCGCGGCGGTAAAAGCGCCCCGCAAAATAGAAGACCCGGCGGTTGCAAAAGCCCTTTTTGGCGCCAGTATGGTCCTTTCTCCCACCCGGGTGGAAAGATACCACCGCTGCGCTTTCTCCTATTTTGCGCAGGACGGCCTCAGCCTTCGCCCAAGAAGAAGGGCGGAGTTTACGCCTCTAGAGTCGGGCAGCGTCATACACCATGTTCTCCAGGTGATGGTGCAGCGTCACGGCAGCGCCCTTTTTGAGCTGGACTCCCGCGCCATGAAAAAAGAGATCGATTCTGTAATCGACGGCTATCTTACCGGGCACGTCGCGTCAAAGGAGGCTATGCCAACCCGTCTCGGCTATCTTTACACCCGCCTCTCGGACATGCTCTCGCGGCTTTTGCGCCACCTGGGCGAGGAGCTCGCCCAGAGCGAATTTGAGCCGGTTGCCTTTGAGCTGCCAATAAGCGGCGGGGGAGAGGCGGAGCCGCTTGAGCTTGTGGCGGCCGACGGGGTTACTGTCCGTGTCGAGGGGTTTGTGGACCGGGTAGACGTCATGGAGCGTGAGGGCAGGCGCTATGTCAGGGTTGTGGACTATAAGTCGGGGTCTCGTGAGTTTAGGCTGGAGGACGTTATATACGGGCTTAATCTACAGATGCTTTTATATCTTTTCACCCTTTCTGAGCAGGAAAAGGGCAGGTTTTGGGGCGCGGTTCCGGCGGGGGTGCTTTATTTCCCGGCGAGGGACGGCTATGTGAGCCTTGGGAGAGACTCGCCCGAAAGCGAGGCGCTGGCCGCCCACCGCAAGGCTCTGAGGATGGACGGGCTTCTGTTAAACGACGAGGAGTGCCTCAGGGGGATGGAGCGGGAGCTTAAGGGGGTTTTCATCCCGGTAAAGCTCAATAAGGACGGCTCGCCCGACAGCCGCTCCGCCCTGGCCGGCAAAGCTGAGATGGGCAGGCTTTCGCGCAGGATTAAGGATACCGTGGCCGAGATGGCGCTGAGGCTCTCAAGGGGCGATATTCCGGCTATGCCTACCTCGTACGCTGGCCGCTCGCCCTGCGAATACTGCGATTACGCGCCTCTTTGCGGCTTTGAGGAGGGCGACCCCGCAAGGGCCGTACGCCGGATGGATACCGCCGAGGCCCTTAAAATGCTGGCAGGGGAGGATGAAGCTCTTGAAAAGCTGGACTGAGGCGCAAAGCGACGCCATTTATTCAAGGGGAGGCCCGCTGCTTGTAGGGGCCGCGGCCGGAAGCGGCAAGACCGCAGTCCTGGTGGAACGGGCAATCTCTCTTATATGCGACGGTCAGAATCCCGTGGAGGCCGACCGGCTGCTGATAGTGACCTACACAAACGCCGCCGCCGCCGAAATGAAGCAGCGGATAGCTCAGAGGCTATCAGAGCTAATGAAGGAGCGCCCCCTTGACCTGCGGCTGATAAAACAGCGGGCGCTCCTGGGTCAGGCGGCCATAGGCACTATACATTCATTTTGCCTTGGGCTCGTACGCGAGAACTTTCAGCATCTGCCGGTGGGGCAGGATTTTTCCCTCGGGGGGGAGGGGGAGCTTTCCCTGCTGCGGGAGAGCTGCGCGATGCGGGTGATCGAGAGCTTTTACGCCGGCGGCGGGAAGGACTTTTTGGCGCTGGTAGAGCTTATTTCGGGCGGGCGGGATGATTCGCGCATTTCCGAAACTCTGCTGAGGCTCTATGACTTCGCGAGATCTCACCCATTTTACCTTGACTGGCTGCGAGAAACGGCGGAGCTATATAACTTAGAGTCAGGCGTAGAGGAGACCGGCTGGGGCCGGGCGCTTATTTCGCGCGCGGAAGAAACTCTTGTTTACTGCATAGAGGCCCTTAAGGGGGTGAGGGACTTTGTACTGACCGACGCGGCCGCGTCCGGCTCTTACGGCGGCCCCGTTATACGTGATATAGCCATGCTGGAGGAATGCCTCGCGTCTTTGGGCGCCGGCTGGGATAAAGCTGTCGCCTGCGTTTTAGCGGGCTCATTCGCCCGGCTCGGCCCTCTTAAGGGACACGAGGAAATAAAGGCAAGGGTTAAGCCGGTCCGCGAAAGGGTGGCTCGTCTTTTCGGGGAGCTTAAGGAAAAGGTTCTAAGCGCTACCAACGCCGATTTTTTGGCCGACATGGCCGATCTGCGCCCCAAGGTAGCCGTACTATTCGAGATGGCGGAGGCCTTCGCGAAAGACTTCGCCGACGTAAAGGCCAGTAAAAAGCGTATGGATTTTTCCGATCTCGAGCACTTTGCCCTGAGCCTGCTGGTTACGAGGGACGAGAAAGGCGGATACCGCAAAACAAAGCGGGCGGAGGAAATATCCTTGCGGTACGACGCCGTTCTGGTCGACGAGTTCCAAGATGTAAACGAGGTGCAGGATAAGATATTCACCTGCGTTTCGCGCATGGAAGAAAATCTGTTTATGGTGGGCGACCCCAAGCAGAGCATATATTCATTCCGGCTCGCCACCCCCGCGATATTCTTAAAGCGCCGGGAGGGAAGCTTTATATACCAGGCCGAGCAAAGGCAGTTTCCGGCGAGGATAGCTCTCGGTAAAAACTTCCGCAGTCGGGAGGAGGTTTTATACGGCGTAAACTTTATTTTTTCTATGCTGATGAGCCAGCGGCTAGGGGAGATCGACTACGAGGGGGAGGAGCTTTTGGTTCCGGGCGCCTCTTATCCCGCCGGCAAGGACAACAGCCCCGAGTTCTTGCTCCTGGACGCGGGCGGATACGAGGGGGAGGAGGACTCATCCTGCCTTGAAGCCGGTATGGTGGCAAAAAGAATAGCCGACATGCTTGAAAAGGGCTTCGAGGTCGCCGAAGGGGAGAGGACGCGGCCCTGCCGCCCCGGAGACTTTTGCATTCTGATGCGCTCCCCCAAAAGGCGGATGCGCGACTATGTAAACGCCCTAGAAGGGCGGGACATTCCCGTGTGGGCCCAGAGCGGCGAGGGCTTTTTAAAGCTTAGGGAGGTCGCCATGATCCTCTCTCTAATGCGGGCAATGGATAATCCTCTGCGGGATATTCCCCTCTGCGGCGCGCTCCTGTCGCCCCTGTTCGGCTTTTCCGAGGCGGAACTCGCGGCAATACGGCTTGCGGGAAGAAAAATGCCGTTTTATAAGGCGTTGGTACAGGCTGCCGGGGGCGAGGGCGTTCTTCCCTATATGGGACTTTCGGAGCGGGTGAGAAGATTTCTTGAGCTTTTTTACGCCCTTCGCAGGCGAGCCGCCATACTGCCCGTCCCGCAGCTTCTGCTGGAAGCCTACTCACTCACCGACGCGCTTGCGGTGGCGCAGGCCATGCCCGCGGGCGAAACCAGGCGCGCGAACCTTTTGCTGCTTATCGAATACGCGGCGGAATATAACGAGCTGGGCTATAAGGGGATAAGCGGCTTTGTAGGCTTTCTCGACCGGCTCGAGGAGCGGGGCGGCGACCTTTCCCCGGCGGGAAAGGCGGGTGAGAACAGCAACGCTGTAAAGATAATGAGCGTGCACCGCTCCAAGGGCCTCGAGTTCCCTATAGTTTTCCTTGCGGGCACGGCCGCCCGCTTTAACTTAAACGATCTTACGAGAACCGCGCTCCTGCACTCGCGCTACGGCTTTGCCTGTATGCGCCGCGACCCCGTCACCGCTAAGCAGTATCCCACGGTACAAATGCAGGCCATACGTATAGAGGGCAGGCGCTCGGCCCTGAGCGAGGAGCTGCGGGTTCTCTATGTGGCTCTGACCCGGGCAAGGGAAAAGCTTATCGTAACGGCCTGCCCTCGTGGGAATCTTGGCCGTAAGCTTGCCTCCTTTTCGGGCGAGCTTTTGGGCGGGAGAATTTCCCCCCGTGCGGCTGAGGAGGCGGGCTGCCTTGCCGACTGGATGATGATGGCTCTGCTCCGCCACCCGGACGGCCTTTCCCTGCGCGAAAAAGGCGAGTGTCTGGGTATGGAGCTTGTCAATACCTGCGGGCGCTGGAGGGTTGAGATTATAGAACAAACCGAAAAAGGCGAGGCCGGGTTGGAGACAAGGCCCCCCGCCAGAGAGGCTAAGCCGGATGAAAAGCTGCTCGCCCGCCTTAAGGAGGACGCGGCGTGGGCTTACCCATACGCCGCAAGAACACTTATTCCCGCAAAGCTTGCCGTTTCTGACGCAGCCAGAGGTGAAGAGGCGGACGATTACCGCTTTAAAAGGCGGCCGCGCTTTCTTGCCGAGCGCGGGCTCACGGGAGCCGAGAAGGGCGACGCGATGCATAAGTTCATGCAGTTTTCGAGCTATGAGAGAGCCCGGGAGGATATTGAGGGCGAAATCGCGAGACTTTTGCGGCAAAGCTTTTTTACCCGCGCACAGGCGGACAGCCTCGACCGCGGAAGGCTTCGCGCATTTTTTGAAGGCGCTCTCGCCAAAAGAATCTTTGCCGCCGACCGGGTTATGAGAGAGCTTCGCTTTACCGGCCTTTGCCCTCCCGATACGGTCGGATACGCTGCCGGAAGAGACGACGGCAGCCGGATAGTGCTTCAGGGCGTCGCGGACTGTGTGTTTATCGAAAAGGGGAGCGCGGTCATAGTCGATTACAAAACCGATCGGGTCGCCTCTGGGGAGGAGCTTGCCGGGCGCTACCGCAGGCAGCTTGATCTTTACCGCGCTATTCTGTCGGAGGCCCTGGCGGAGCCGATCGGGGAATGCTGCCTTTATTCTTTTTACCTGGGGCAGGAAATCATTCTTGCTTAACGCACTTTCTTGACGCACTTTTAATTTTTAATAAGGCGGTCACTTTACAAATACTGCCGATTATAATATACTGAGACGTGACCACTTAATGGGTTTTATTGTCTTGTGCTCCAACAAAAAACAGGGCTTTCACATACAGTTCATATATTCAGTGTATACTACAGCGGTGAACCTTAGAAGAGGCGGGCTATGGAAATGTTATGTTCAAGATGCAAGACCAGAATGGCTGTAATATTTCTGGCGCATATGGAAAACGGTGAAATGCAAAATAAAGGTCTGTGCATCAAATGCGCCCGGGAGCTTAATATCCCCCAGGTGCAGGAGGTCATGGATAAAATGGGCATTTCGGACGAGGATATCGAAACCATGAGCAACCAGATGCAGGAGTTCATGGATAACGAGTTCGACGGCGATTTCGAGATGGGCGGCGCGCAGTCACTCCCCATGCTCCATAAGCTTTTTTCAGGCGGAGAGGACTCGGGACGCACGGTTCCCGCGACTACGCCCTCAGGCAGGCAGGCGCCCAGAAAAAAGGAGGAAAAAAAGCGCGAACGCCGCAAGCGCAAGTTCCTCGATAATTTTTGCGAAAACCTGACAGAAAAAGCCAGGGACGGCAGAATCGACAACATAATCGGCCGGGAGAAGGAAATATACCGGGTAGTACAGATACTAAACCGCCGCACCAAGAATAACCCCTGCCTTATAGGGGAGCCCGGCGTAGGCAAAACGGCAATCGCCGAGGGGATCGCCCAAAAGCTCGCGGACGGCGACGTTCCGCCGAGGCTTGCGGAAAAAGAGCTGTACCTCCTGGACCTGACGGCCCTTATAGCGGGAACGCAGTTCCGCGGCCAGTTTGAAAGCCGGGTAAAGGGACTGGTGGGGGAGATAAAGGAAGCGGGAAACGTTATACTATTTATCGACGAGGTTCACAATATTGTGGGCGCGGGCGATTCCGAGGGCACCATGAACACCGCCAACATATTAAAGCCGGCCCTTTCGCGCGGGGAAATCCAGGTGATAGGCGCCACAACCTTTACCGAGTACCGCAAGCACATCGAAAAGGACGCCGCGCTCGAACGCCGCTTCCAGCCCGTAAAGGTGCAGGAGCCTTCCATAACCGATTCTATAGCGGTTTTAATGGGGGTTAAAAAATATTACGAAAGCTACCACAGGGTAAGAGTTCCCGATGAAATAGTCCGCTCAACCGTTGTAATGGGCGAGAGATACATCACCGACCGCTTTTTGCCCGACAAGGCGATAGACCTGCTGGATGAGGCCTGCTCCTGCGCCACACTCGCGAGCCCCGAGCTGGTCGAGTACGATACCCTTACCGCCGAGCTTAAAAACATAGTAGAGGAGCTCGAGGATATAGAGCAGGGAACCGGCGAGCCGGACTACGAAAGGGCGGCGTATCTGCGCTCTGAGCGTATAAGGGTTACCGAGCGGCTAAAGCTGATAGAGCCAAAGGCCCTTAACGTAGAGGTTACCGACGACGACCTCGCTAAGGTTCTCGAGCTGTGGACCGGTATTCCGGCCAGCAAGATAAGAGAGTCGGAGCTGCGCAAGGTCGCGGGCCTTGAGGCCGCTCTTAAGGAAAAGGTAATAGGCCAGGACGAGGCCGTCGAAATGGTAGCCAACGCGGTAAAGCGCTCACGGGTGCAGATAAGCGGGCGAAGAAAACCCGCCTCCTTTATATTCGTGGGCCCTACCGGAGTAGGCAAGACAGAGCTTGTTAAGGTTTTGAGCTCCGAGCTTTTCGACGCAGCCGACCCGCTGATCCGCCTTGATATGAGCGAGTTTATGGAGAAGCATTCGGTCTCGCGGATAATAGGCTCGCCGCCAGGATATGTGGGCTACGACGAAGCGGGCCAGCTCACCGAGAAGGTTCGCAGGCGGCCCTACAGCGTGGTTCTCTTCGACGAGATCGAAAAAGCCCACCCCGACGTTATGAACATTCTGCTTCAAATTTTGGACGAGGGCAAAATTACCGACGCTCAGGGCCGGGTCGTCAACTTTGAAAACACCGTAATCGTAATGACCTCCAACGCCGGCAGCAACCTTAAGACCGGGGCCCTGGGCTTTAACGCGCAGGGGGATACGGCCGCCAAAGACAAAGCCCGCAAGGCGCTCAGCGAGTTTCTTCGCCCGGAGTTCATAGGCCGGGTGGATGAGGTCGTGGCCTTCCGCTCGCTCGACAAGAACGATTATAAGCGTATCGCCACACTTATGCTTGACGAGCTTAAGGAGCCGCTTAAGGAAAAAAGCATAGGCCTTTGCTACGACGACAAAGCGCTTGAGGTTATCGCGGAAATGGCGTTTGGCAAAAAGTCGGGCGCGCGAGACCTGCGCCGGGTTATCCGCAAGGAGGTCGAGGATGTAATCTGCAACCGCATAATCGAAAGCCCCGGCGAAATGCCGGCGAAACTCCTCGTTACCGCCGAGGAAGGAAAGATACTGCTGCGTTAACGCCAGCTATAAAAACTATAAAAAAGCCGCTTGAACGCGTAACGCTCAAGCGGCTTTAGCAATATAGTCGATAAACTTCAAGCAAAAACGCTACTTCTTCATATCCAGATAGCTCCCGGAGGCGGAAATGCTGCCGCCCAGGTAGCCCATTACCTTTTTTTGGGCGTTTGCGTTCTTTACGTTTTGCTGCGCCTCGGCCTTGAATTCGGTCAGCGCCCTTGTAATGACCTGATCCATCGAAAGTATCTTCTCTACGGCTTGCTTTGCCTCGGCGGTACGTTCAAAAGCCGTCCGGGCTTCGGGGTGCTTGCCGGCCCACCGCTGGTACTCGTCGATGAGCGCCTGCCGTTTTTCCACGCCGTCCGTCAAAAAATCGGCGTCGTGGCGTTGCTCGGCCATGCGAATAGTCAAAAGATGCAGGTCGGCTATGATGGCCGCGCCATCCCGGATGGCGTCGCTCATACGGCCTGACCTCCAATTGCCTGCTGCGAGCGGCTAAGCTTCTCGGCCTGCTCGAACGAGGCGCGAAGATCCTTTATAAGGGGCATGACGTCGTCGATGGGCTTTACGGTATTCTTTGAGTTGGCCTCCATAAACTGCCGCGCGAAGAAGATATAAAGCTCGTGCAGATTTTTGGATACGGGATAGCGCATATCAAGCGATTCGGCTAGAGTGGAAAGGATGCTCTGCGCCTTTACAAGGGCAAAGTTAGCCGTGATAAAATCTGCTTTTTCAATCCCAATTCTGGCGATCTGGCACTGCTTTGTTATTTCGTCGAACAGCTTAACCAGCAATTCGCCCTGCGTCATGACCGAGAGGGACTGATTCTTGTATTGAGCAAACGCGTTAGTCATTATTTACCACCTTAACCTTTCACTCTATCGGAAACTGCCGGACCGCGGCCCGAGGTTAATCATCACCATCAGCTGCCCATGCTGGAAAGATAGCTGCTCTGGCTGTTCATGTTGGAGATAGCCGTTTCGAGATTGGCGAACTTCTGCCAGTAGCGGGAGTATTCGTTTTCCAGCCGGGTCTGGAGCCGGGTGATCTGCTCGTCTATATCCTCGATCTTTCTGCCGATGGAGTAGGTGTTGCTGACAGAATCGGCATGGCCCGCGAGAGCGACCAGCGTGCCTTGGCTGGTAGAGCTTGTGCGGATGGCGTCGTTAATAATATTGTCGAGCTTGACCGCAAGCCCTTCATTCGGGTCGGCAAAGAGGGTGCGGACGGCGTCGGGGTTGTTGGTGAGCATTTCGCGCAGCTTGGTTTCGCCCGACTCGCTCATCTCTAAGCGGCCGTTGCCCTTAAAGGAGGAGGAGCTCGAGAAGCTCTCGGTGGTGATGCCGATATCGTAAAGGGAAATTCCGGCGGCCTTTACGCTTGAGTAAAGGGCAGAGCGCATCTGCTGCATAATCCCACGAATGGTGGAATCGTTGTAGAGAAGGCCCTTCTTGGCTTCGTTTTCCCACTGCTTGATCTGATCCTCGGTCATTTCGGCGCGCTGCTCGTCGGTGAGCGGCGCGTAGCCGTCGACAGTCTGCTCCTTTACGACGCCGTCGAGAACGTCGACCAAGGCGTTGTATTCCTCGATAAAGCCCTTGAGCTTGTCTACGACGTCGTCCGGGTTGGAGTTTACGGTAACGGAAACGGCGGCGTCCGGTTTGGGTGAGGCTGGGTCAGTGGGATCATAATCCTTGTTGTGCAGGGCGTTTACGGTTATGTTGGTTCCGTTTACGGTAAAGGTGTTGCTGGTCTCGTAAAGGGTCTGGCCGTTTACCACTATCTCGGCGTTCTGGCCCATTCCGGCGTCCAGCCTGGTCTGGAAGTCGGTTGAGGCTTTCGCGGTTTCGTAGGTGGAACGCCCGAAGAGTGTCTTGAGGACGTCGGAGTTTCCGGTCTCCTTAAAGGCCAGGGTTTCGTTGCCGCTGTCAATGGTAACCTTGCCGTTCTCAAAGCTCATGATGTTTTTACCGGCCGCGGCGTTGACCTTTTCGATAAGGTCGCTTATAGTCATGTCAGGATCGTTAAGGGAGACGGTTGCGTCGCCCGAGACCCCGAGCTCGCCGCCTACATTGAAGGTAAGGGCGCCGGTGCCGTCAAAAGCGGCGAACTCCGAAAGCTTTGTGCCGCCGCCTGGGGCGTAGTTGCTCACCGCTGTGCCGGTCAGGCCCAGCGCGGTGTAGAGATCGTCGACGTCGGCCGTTGAGGCGAACTGTTCGAGCTCGACAAAAAGGCTTTCGTCGGTGGAGGCAAGGG
>JAITVF010000213.1 GCA_031285945.1 Oscillospiraceae bacterium | reverse complement strand
TCAGGTTTCATTATTTGCCTCTTTATCCGGTGTAATTAGAAAGCCCGCCCCCGGGTCACCGTTCCTCGCGGAAGTAGTTGCTCCCGCACGACTGGGGCTGGAAGCGCTCCCTGCGCTGGCTTACGCTTGTTAATATAAGAACCAGCACGGTGGCGAGAAAGGGTATGATATTGTAAATCTGCGCCGAAACATCCTTGAGGGGAAGATAGTAGCGCAGCACCGAAAGTCCGCCGAAAAGCAAAGAGCCGAAGATTGCCCGGCCCGGGTTCCACGCCGCGAATATGACAAGCGCGACGGCAATCCAGCCCTGCCCGTTTACGCAGTTGTGAACCCAGGTGCCCGAAGAGCGCGCCATTGAGACATATACCCCGCCAAGGCCGCAGATTCCGCCGCCCGCGCAGGTAGCCAGCATTTTATAGCGCATAACGCCGATCCCGGCGGAGTCGGCCGTAGCCGGGCTTTCGCCCACCGCCCGCAGGTGAAGCCCGCTCCTTGATCTGTTAAGATACCACAGCATTACGATTGCCAATATTACCGCAAAATAGACCATGAAATCATAGGAAAACAAAAGCTTGCCCAAAGCCGGCAGATCGCTAAGCCCCGGGATATGAAGCCCCGCGAAGGCTCCCTTTGTCGCCTCGGAAACAGACGCGTATCCGCCCGCGCGAATACCCAGCGCCTCGCCGATAAAGTTGCCCAAGCCCACCCCGAAAATAGTTAGGGCAAGGCCCGTCACATTCTGATCGGCCCGCAGCAGCACGGTAATCACGCTGTAGATAAGCCCGCCCAGCGCACCCGCCAGAAATCCCGCAAGAACGGCCAGAAACGCGGAGGCGATTCCCGAAACGCCATCCCCCGCCGCCAGCTCGTAAAACCAGGAGGCGGATATACCCGCCGAAGCGCCCATAAACATAAGGCCCTCTACGCCCAGGTTGAGATTGCCGGATTTCTCGGTAAGTATTTCGCCCAGCGTTCCGAACAAAAGGGGGGTAGCAGCCACCACGGCCGCGTTGACAAAAAAGACGAATTGCGCCCAAAAGCCCTCACCCACGGCGCGCGCCCTCCTTTCCTCCTCGGAAAACAAGCCTGTAGTTCAGAAAAAACTCGCAGCCCAGCATAAAGAACAGTATAAGCCCCGTTAAAATATCGGCGGCGGCCGAGGGTATCTTAAAGGCGGTCTGCACCGCGTTGGCTCCCCTTTGCAGCATGGCGATAAAAACCGAGACCAGGATCATTACGAGCGGGTTGAGCCGCGAGAGCCACGCCACCGTTATGGCGGTAAAGCCCGCCCCCCCCGCCACCGATTCCGAGAGGGTGTAGTTTGACCCCGCCACGGTCAGGTAGCCTGTCAGCCCGCACAGAGCGCCCGATAAAAACATGGTACGCAAAAACACCCGACCCACCTTCATGCCGGCGTAGCGCGCGGTCGGAATACTCTCGCCCACTACGGCTATCTCGTAGCCCTGCTTAGTCTTCTTCATGTAAATATAAACCGCTAGCGCCAGAACCAGGGCGACTACCCAGCCTATGTGTATGCCCAGCACCCGGGGAAGCCTCGCCTCATCGACAAACATGGCTATCTTGGGGAAGCCGCGCTGCATGGGATCCTTCCACGGCCCATACTGGACAAAGCGCACCATCTCGAGGGCTATATAGTTGAGCATGAGAGTGAAAAGCGTTTCGTTAGTGTTCCACCTCGCCTTGAAAAAAGCGGGTATGAGCCCCCACAGCCCGCCTGCCAAAATGGACGCCGCCAGCATGACTATAAGAAGGAACGGCCCCGGAATTCCGCTGTAAAGCGCAAACCAGGAGGCCGCCATAGCGCCCGTTATGATCTGCCCCTCACCGCCTATATTCCAAAAGCGCATCTTAAAGGCAAGGGCTGTGCCCATACCCGTAACCAGCAGCGGAACGGCTATGCGCACAGTTTCCCTGCGGGCAAGGGCCCCGCCCAGAGAACCGGTAAGCATCACGCCGTAAACCGACAGGGGATTATGCCCCATCAAAAGGATTAGAACCGCGCCTGTCACAAGCGCGCCGGCCAGAGCGGCGGCCCTTACCATAACGGCGTATTTTGTTCCGGCCGCGTCTCGCTTTACAATCCGGACGAAGGGAACGTTAGCCGCGCCGGCGGCGCCTGTGCCCGAAGCTCCGCTCACGCCGACCCCTCCTCTCGGGAAACGCTGGTCATCATCAGACCCGTCTTCTCTCTGGTTACCGTGCGCGCGTCGGCTACTCCGCTGACCCGCCCGCCGCAGAGAACCAGGATCCGGTCGCACAGCTCGAGCAGCACGTCGAGATCCTCCCCCACAAACAGCACGGCGACGCCTTTTTTCTTTTGCTCGCTCAGCAGATCGTAAATAGTGTAGGAAGAGCCTATGTCAAGCCCGCGCACCGGGTAGGCCACAACCAGCACCGAGGGGCCGCTCTCTATCTCGCGGCCCAGCAGCACCTTTTGAACATTGCCGCCCGAGAGCCTTCGCACCGGAACGCAAACACCCGGAGTCACGATTTTAAGCCGCTCGATCAGCTTTTCGGCCAAGGCGGCGGGGGACTTGCGATCCACAAAAAAACCCTTTGTGTTCCGGTAGCTTTTAAGCATCATATTATCGACCATGTCGAGATTGCCCACAAGCCCCATACCCAGCCGGTCCTCGGGGACAAAGGCTATCTTTATTCCCTTTGCGGCCACCTGCGCAGGCATAAGGCCCGCGAGCTCTTGTTTTTCTTCGTCCTCCCCTATATACGCTATAGAGCCCGAGTGAACCGCTCTGAGGCCGGTAAGAGCTTCGCAGAGCTCCTTCTGGCCGCTTCCGGCGATCCCCGCCACGCCCAGAATCTCGCCCGCCCGCAAAGAAAAGCTTATGTTATCAAGGGATTTGCGCCCCTCAGGGTCAAGGCAGGTAAGGCCCGAAACCACAAGCCGGTCTTTTTCTTCCCGAGGAGCCTCGCGCTTAATAGCCAGGCTTACGGCCCGGCCCACCATAGCCTCGGTAAGGGATTGGGCAGTCGCCTCGGCGGTGTTTACCGTACCGACGCACTCGCCCTTGCGCAGGATACTGACACGGTCTGAGATCGCCAGCACCTCGCCCAGCTTGTGGGTGATGATAATAATGGCCTTGCCGTCCGCTTTCATTCTGCGCAGGATTGCAAAAAGCTTCTCGGTTTCCTGCGGGGTGAGAACGGCGGTCGGCTCGTCTAAGATAAGGAAGTCCGCGCCGCGGTAAAGCACCTTGATTATTTCGACAGTTTGCTTTTCGCTTACCGACATGTTGTATATTTTCTTGCCGGGGTCGATGGAAAAACCGTATCGCCCGGAAATCTCAAGAATATTTTTAGATATCTCGGCCCGGTCGACCGAGCCCCTAAGGCCCAGCACAATGTTTTCGGCGGCGGTCAAAACGTCCACAAGCTTGAAGTGCTGGTGAATCATTCCGATGCCCAGAGAGAAGGAATCTCTGGGTGAGCGTATAACCGCCTCCCTGCCGTTTATGAAAATCTCGCCGCTGTCGGGGAAATATATACCGGCCAGCATATTCATCAGGGTGGTTTTGCCCGAGCCGTTTTCGCCCAGCAAGGCAAGAATCTCGCCCCGGCAAACGTCCAGGCAGACGTCTTTGTTGGCGACGACCGGCCCGAAGCTTTTTGTGATATTACAAACCCTTATAGCCCGATTATTTAAGCTTTCCAAAAGCGGTCACCGGCTTTCTTATACTGGTTTCCGGGTAAAAATCAGAGGGCCGCCGTCGCCGCCCATGGCGGAGGCGGCGGCCCGTCCTGTGCCGGACGGTTAATCCGCGCCGGCAGACCGTTCTTTAGAGCAATGCGCCAAAATAACCGGAAATTCGATGCCGTATGGCGCGCATTGCTCTATCGGCCATATCCGGCGGTTGCCACCCGCAGGTGGCGAGCCGGATGGCCATGCCCGCTATA
>JAITVF010000210.1 GCA_031285945.1 Oscillospiraceae bacterium | reverse complement strand
CCGGGTATTCTTTTTAGGCGGAGCTTTTGTGCCGTATCCATATACTTTAAGACAATCGAGCCCCGCGGCCCTCAGGGCCGAGAGTATCTCCCGGTGGGAAAAAAGACGTTCGGTAAATTGTTCCGCGCTGCGAAGATACCGGCCGTCAGGCCTACGCTCAAAGAAATCCAGCGATATATCAACGCCGCCATGTTTTCTAAGCTCGTTGCGCCATACGCAGAAGACCTTATCGGTCTCGCGAACAAAAACATTGTTAGCAAGAATATGGCGATGCTTAAACTCTGTGTTGAGATCAAAGGCGAACACTCCCCCGGGCGCCAGAAAAAGGGATACTCTCTTAAAGGCAAGCTTAAGGGCCTTGAAATTCTTGAGGTGGTTGAGGCTGTCCAGCGCGCAGACACAAGCGTCTACCGTACCGTAAAGGTCAAGCTCCTCCATACTTTGGCAGAGGAAGAGCGGGCGCTTCTCCCCGCCCCTGGCGGCGGCGAGGCTCAGCATCTCCCCCGAAGCGTCCACCCCAATCACGTCGAAGCCCAAATCCGCGAGCTTATAGCTTAAGCTTCCGGTGCCGCACGCGAGGTCAAGAAGAATCCCCCGCCGCCTTAGGCTGTGCTCACGGATAAGGCCCGCGTAGTATAGGGCCCTTCCACGATAATCCACATTGGCGGTAAGCTCGTCGTAATAGCGGGCGAACGCGCCGTAGCCGCTCAACCTTCCAGCCTTTCAAGCACCGTCTTGTAGCCGTTGCTGCCATATAGCAGGCAGCGGTTCACCCGGCTGATGGTCGCGGTAGAGGCTCCCGTCTGCGCGCGTATCTCATCGTAAATAACCCTGTCCGAGAGCATCTTTGCCACCTGCATACGCTGCGAGATCGCCTTGAGCTCCTGAACCGTACACAGGTCGGATAAAAAAGCGGCGCATTCGCCGGGAGTCTTAAGTGTAAGAATAGACTCATACAGATAGTCCAAACTGTCCCTGTTGAGATCCTGCTCCACGAAAGCTGCCTCCCTTTCAACAAATATGTCGGTACCTGTATATCAGACCTCTTGTGAATATTGTAGCATAAGGCATTCGCAGTGTAAAGCGTTAAAGCGCGCAGGGGGCTTAAACTGTTCTAACCTGTCTTTTCAAGTTAATCGCTATACTATGCTTACACGTCGAATCTGGCGACGTCCTCAAAGCTTTCCCGCCGCACCGCAAGGTAGGACCCGCCTCCGCCGACCATCACCACCGCGGGCCTTGGCAGCCGGTTATAGTTGGAGGCCATAGAGTAGTTGTAGGCTCCTGTCGCGAGCACGGCCAGCATTTCCCCCACCGCCGGCCTAGGCAGGGCTATGTTTACCCCAAGCAGATCCCCACTCTCGCAGCATCGCCCCGCCACCGTGTACGCGCCTGTAGGTGGCGCTAAGGCGCGGGCTGCCAGAAGCATATGATACTCGCTTTTGTAAAGGGCGTAACGGGGGTTGTCGGCCATGCCTCCGTCCACCGTCAGGTAGGTGCGCACACCGGGGATCTCCTTAACCGCGCCTATGGTGTAAAGGGTAATTCCCGCCGGCCCCACTATTGACCGTCCCGGCTCGACCATGAGAAACGGCTCGGAAATATTAAGCGCCCGGCAGCTTTCAGCAATAGCGCGGGATATAGCCTCTATGCAGCTTTCGTACCCGGCGGGCTCCTGTTCTGGCAGGTAGCGTATTCCGAATCCGCCGCCGAGGTTGAGCTCGGGAATCGCGTATCCCGTTTCTCTTTTGACGCGGGCAAAAAGCTCCGTCATAACCGACGCGGCCGCCCTAAACGCCTCGGTGCCGAAAATCTGGGAGCCGATATGGCAGTGGAGTCCCTTAAGGCAGAGGCTTTGGCGTCCGAGCGCCTTTACGACCGCCTTCATGGCCTCCCCCGATTCCAGTGAAAAGCCGAATTTGGAATCGACGCCGCCGGTTCTTATATATTCGTGGGTATGGGCTTCCACTCCCGGTTTTATCCTGAGCTGAATGCAGGCGGTCTTCCCCGCCGCCTTTGCCAGATGGTCAAGAAGGCCCAGCTCGAAGATATTGTCTACGACTATTCGCCCCACCTCCGCCTCAAGCGCGAGGGTCAGGTCGGCGGCGGTCTTGTTGTTGCCATGAAAGATTATCCGCCCGGATGGAAAGCCCGCCTCAAGAGCAGTGTGCAGCTCCCCGCCCGACGCAACGTCGAGCCAGAGCCCTTCCTCCGCCGCAATGCGGCACATCCGCTTACAGCAAAAGGCCTTGGACGCGTATGCGACCGCGCCCCTGCCTTCCCTGTGAATTTTCATCCCCCGTAAAAAGGCGCGGCAGTTGGCGCGAATTTCGTCTTCATCCATGACATATAAAGGGGTTGCGTACCGCGAGCCAAGCTCTACTGCGTCGAGGCCGCCTATGGTAAGGCGTCCCGCGCCGTTTACTCCCAGACAGTCGGATACAAACATCAGCGGTCCTCCTCAGCTATAGCGCGCATCATGGCGTAAATCTCATCTACCCCCTGGCCGGTTTTGGCGGAAAAAGGCGTCATTGTAAGGCTTTGCGAGTTTTCAATCTCTTCTCTGAAGCCTTCGAGCCTAAGCCTTTGCCGCTCTTTGCTCAGCTTGTCGGCCTTTGTGAGGATTACCGAGAAGGGATAGCCCGACTCCCGCAGGAAGTTAATCATGATCTGATCGTCGGCCGAGGGCGGGTGGCGGATATCCAACAGCAGGAACACCAGCTCAAGAGCCCTGCCCGAGCTGAAAAACTCGTCCATCAGCTTGCCCCACCGCGCCTTTTCGGACTTGGATACTTTAGCGTATCCGTAGCCCGGAAGATCGATGAAGCGTATATTTTCCAGCAAAAAAAAGTTAACGGTCGCGGTTTTACCCGGCACCCCGCTTACCCTTGCGAGACTCTTACGGTTAAATACTTTATTGATCATTGAGCTTTTGCCCACGTTGGAGCGGCCGCAAAAGGCGATCTCGGGCAGGTCGGAGGGCGGGAGCTGCGCCGCCAGGCCAAAGGACGTCTCAAATTTTACATTGTTGATATTCATCGTTTTCCTCCCCCCCGCGAAATCGGAGGACCGCATGACGGCCCTCCGGAACGCAAACCGCTATACTGCTTGTAGGGCTAAATACTCAAAAAATTCGTATCAGCTTCGTATGGCGAGCTCCTGGGGCTCCGCTTCCTCTTTATACTCAAGGGGAGGAGCCTGCGCCGGCTCCTCCGTAAGAATGGGCAAGGGCCGGAACTTGCGAGTCAGCGCCGTATCCAGCACCGTTTTTATGTTGGACGCCGGAACGAAGCGGATCGATTCTTTGACAACCGAATCAAGCTCCTCGAGATCCGGAAGGTTTTCCTCGGGGATTATAACGGTGGTTATGCGGTTGCGGTAGGCCGCCATGGTCTTCTCCCTCAGGCCGCCTATTGCAAGAACCCGTCCCCGCAGGCTCATCTCGCCGGTCATGGCTATGTCGGCCCGCACCGGAATCCCCGCCAGCGCAGAGACCACCGCCGTGCAGATGGCGATCCCCGCCGAGGGTCCGTCCTTTGGCACCGCGCCCTCCGGCACATGTATGTGAATGTCTCTGGTTTTATAGAAGTTTTTCTCAACGCCGTACTTCTCAGTGCAGGTGCGTATGTAGCTTATGGCCGCGTGGGCGCTTTCCTTCATAACGTCGCCCAGCGAGCCTGTCAGCTCGAGCTTGCCGCTGCCCTCGAGAATAGCCACCTCGATCTGGAGCATCTCGCCGCCCACGCTGGTCCAGGCAAGCCCGTTTACCAGCCCCGGCTCCTCGGAGACTGCGAGAATGTCCTTCTTATATCTGTGGGCTCCTAAAAATTCGACTATATTCAGCTCGCTTATCTTAACTGAATCGGATTCTTTTGCTACAAGCCTCTTAGCCGACTTTCGGCAAAGGGACGCGATTTCCCGCTCGAGCCCCCGCACCCCCGACTCCCTGGTGTAGCGGTCGATAAGGGCGTAGACGGCTTTTTGCGTTATCTGGCATTTTTTAGCCGTAAGGCCGTGCTTCTTAAGCTGCTTTGGCACGAGATACCGCCTTGCGATCTGCGCCTTTTCCTCTCTGGTATAGCTGGTGACCGGTATGACCTCCATACGGTCGAGAAGGGGCGCGGGAACGGTGGAAAGATCGTTGGCGGTCGCGATAAAGAGAACCCTGGAAAGATCGAAGGGAACTTCTATATAGTGATCGCGAAAGGCTCCGTTCTGCTCGGAATCGAGCACCTCAAGGAGCGCCGCCGAAGGGTCGCCCCTGAAATCGTGTCCCAGCTTGTCGACCTCGTCGAGGAGCATGAGGGGATTAGCCGAGCCCGCCAGCTTGATTGCGTTTATAATCCTGCCCGGCATAGAGCCGATATAGGTTTTGCGGTGACCGCGAACGTCGCTTTCATCCCGCACGCCGCCGAGGGATATCCTCACGTATTTGCGGCCCATCGAGGCTGCGATCGACTTGGCGATGGAGGTTTTTCCCACTCCCGGAGGGCCCGCGAGACAGATTATCTGCCCCTTGAGGTCGGGGACCAGGCTGCGCACCGCCATCTGCTCCAGGATTCGTTCCTTAACCTTTTCAAGTCCGTAGTGGTCCTTGTCGAGGCGGGCCTTAGCCTTTTGGATATCTATCTTATCTTTGGTGAATTTGTTCCACGGCAGCTCAAGGCAGGTATCCAGGTAGGCGCGTACGACCCCCGCCTCGTGGGAATTCCAAGGCATCTTTATAAGGCGCTCGGCCTCTTTGTGGAGCTTTTCGGCAGCCTCTCCGCCAAGATTTAGCTCATCTATCCGCCTGTGGTAGTCGTTTGTTTCCTCCCCGGCCGATTCTGCGTCCCCCAGCTCGCTGGAAATCGCCTTCATCTGCTCGCGCAGATAATATTCACGCTGGTTGGTGTCAATCTGGCTGCGAACCTTCTCGTGAATCTCCTGCTCAAGGGAAAGTATTTCGTTCTCTTCCTCAAGTATCTGTATAAGATCTCTAAGCCGCTTTGCTACGCTGCTTTCCTCCAGAACCATCTGCTTGTCGTCTACGTGGATAGGCAGGTTGGACGCTATGTACTCGGAAAGAAAAACAGGATCATCCGACGCGACGGCGTGAAAGACGAGGTCCTTGCTCATTCTGGGGGCCATCATGGAATACTCCTGAAAAAGATCCTTGAGTGTCCGCATCAGGGCGTCGATCATATTCCCGCTGACGCCCTTTTGTGACTTTAAGGGATACTCCTCCGCCATTACCTCATAGAAGGGCTCCTGTTCGGTAAACTCGAGCGCTCTCGCCCTGTAGATTCCCTCCACCAGCACCCGCAAATGATTGGGGCTCTTTATTATCTGCTTAATTTCGGCCACCACGCCGGTTGTGTAGATATCCTCCACGGCGGGGTCTTCGTCCCTTATATCCCTTTGAGCGGACAGGAATATTATACGGTCGCCGTTCATTGCCTCGTTGAGGGCATAAATGCTTTTGTCGCGCCCAACATCAAAGTGCAGCACCATTTTGGGGAACAGTACCATGCCGCGCATTGCCAATAGCGGCAGCCGAAGCGTCTTTTTTTCCAATCGCGTCCGTGCCATGACGTGTCTCCCCTCTTAATAACGCTTATACAGCGTGCAAAACAGATTATACCCGAGCCGGAGCGTTAATGCAAGAGAAAAGGGCAAGTTTAAGCAATCCGTTACCGTTTGAACACAGAATGATCATAACCTGCGCGCCGCGTCCCTATAAAATTAAAAAAAATTGACAAACGCGTTAAAAACTACCTATAATAACAAGCAAAGAGCAGAACTAAAGAAAGCGGGTGCGCGCCATGAATTGCGCCGGTAAGCTTGATACCCTAAAGCGGTATTTCGGCTACTCGAGCTTCCGGGAGGGGCAGGAGGAGCTGATCGACTCGATCCTGGCGGGAAGAGACTGCCTTGCGGTAATGCCGACCGGCGCCGGAAAATCGGTCTGCTATCAGCTTCCCGCCCTGCTGATGGAGGGTATCTCGCTGGTGGTCTCCCCTCTCATATCGCTCATGAAGGATCAGGTCGGCGCGCTGACCCAGATGGGGATTAACGCCGCCTGGCTGAACAGCTCGCTGACCGAGCGGCAGAGCCGGGCCGCGCTTGATAACGCTCGGCTTGGGCGTTATCGAATAATATACATAGCGCCCGAGCGGCTGGAGGCCGAGTCCTTTCTTGATTTTGCGCGGAGCGCTAATATCGCCATGGTCACGGTGGACGAGGCTCACTGCGTAAGCCAGTGGGGACAGGATTTTCGGCCGAGCTATCTCGGGATTCGGGCGTTTGTGGATTCTTTGCCCCGGCGGCCGGTTCTCTCGGCTTTTACGGCGACTGCCACCGCCGCCGTGCGGGATGATATCGTAAACCGGCTGCGGCTTTTTAACCCGCACATTCTCGTATCGGGTTTCGACCGAAGCAACCTTTTCTTAGAGGTCAGGCAGCCTAGTAATAAGCCCGCCGAGCTCTTGGATTTCCTTTCGGGCAGGGCGGGCGAATCGGGTATTGTCTATTGCTCCACAAGGAAAACAGTGGATCAGATAGGCGAGCTTCTCGCCGATAAGGGCTATGCCGTCAGGCGCTATCACGCGGGGCTTTCCGACTTGGAGCGGCGGGAGAATCAGGATGATTTCCAGCATGACCGGGCAAGAATCATGGTCGCGACCAACGCCTTCGGTATGGGTATAGACAAATCCAACGTGCGGTTTGTAGTCCACTACAACATGCCTAAGGACCTGGAGAGCTATTATCAGGAGGCGGGGCGCGCGGGGAGGGACGGCGAGCCGGCACACTGCCTGCTTATGTATTCAGGGCAGGATGTAAGAACCGCTATGTATCTTATAGA
>JAITVF010000157.1 GCA_031285945.1 Oscillospiraceae bacterium | reverse complement strand
CGCTGCTTACCGGGCTAGGCGGTTACTTTTTTGCGTTAATAATCGCAACGACCAGCATACCGAACATTATCAGCAGATATATGCTCTCGTATGTAGTCATGGCCTCACCCCCTTATTGGGGAGTCAGGCTAACCGCCGGTTGGCATACCCTGCCACTTGGAATATTGTAGCATATTTATTGCCAATCGTCTACTTTAAATCCCAAAGAGGGTGGTATTATGACTCTGTATGACAAAAAAGCGAAGCTTAATATGGCAGAGGATATCCGCAGGCAGATCGGCGAGGTGGACGCCAGCATCGAGCGGCTGCGCGTCCGCCGAGAGGAGATTGAGGCCGCGCGGGCGGCTCTGGCCGAGCTGGAGGCTGTGCTGCGCCGCATGGGGATGCTTGCCCGTGAGGCCGCTAAGCCCGGCAATCGCCGCCCCGGACTTACCGAAGAGTACGGGCAGTGCCGCGAAAGGGTCAAGCGGCTCATGGAGTCGGCAAAGGTCGACGGGCTTAACGTCCTGAGCGAGGACCTTTCGGAGGGCGGGCGGCTTGATCTTCTTCTCCGCGAGCCCGGCTGAATAAAAGGCAAAAAGCCGCCAATACTTTCCATTAAGAAATCTATGGAAGGGTTGGCGGCTTTTTATGAAGAGATTCGAGCTTGCGCTGGTTATAGGTATGATCGCGGCGGTGGGGCTTTCCTCGGTGGGGGCTTTCGGCGCTCAGTGCGAGGAGGTTCGCGCGGGCGTGCTGCGGTTACATATACTGGCCAATTCCGATGAAAAAGAAGATCAGGCGCTTAAACTTAAAGTAAGGGACGCCGTACTTAACGAAACGATTGAGATGTTTTCTGATTCCGACGAAAAGGCCGAGATCGAGGCGGTTACCCGCGAGCGTCTCGAAGTTTTTGAGGAGGCCGCCAAGGCGGTGGTAAAAGCGGAAGGGTATGACTACGAGGTTTCGGCCAGGATAGTCAACATGTATTTCGAGACCCGGGAGTACGAGGGGATAAAGATGCCGGCCGGCCGCTACGACGCGGTGCGTATGACCATTGGCGAGGGCGAAGGGGCAAACTGGTGGTGCGTTATGTTCCCGCCTATGTGTGTTCCTGCGGCCACGGGCAAGCAAAGCCTTGCGGTTGAAGGGCAGATCGCGCGCCTTAACGAAACGCCCAGGTATATTCCCAAATTCGCGGTGGTAGAATTCATAGAGCGGCTTCGCGAGCGGGTCTGACAGCTTTAAAATCAAAAAAACGGGGTGCGGGGAAAAGCTTTCCCCCGCGCCCTTATTATATATATACTATAGCACAAATCGGGCAAAAATTCAAGACTGTTTTTTGGCGGCTCATGGGTGTATTATGGTCTTCCGGAGGTGACTTTTATGGATGACATTATGGGTCTTATACCTGTTTCGCCGGGGCGGGCAAAGCTTGTGGAGGCGCTGAGCGGGTTGAACTCGCTGACCTCGCGGTATGGCCTCAGCTTGAGCCGCCAGGAGATGGAGGCCCTGGCCGACCGCCAGAGCCTTGCCCTCAGGGAAACCGAAAGGGTAGAGTTCGGCCATGGCCCAGCCGAAAAGCTTATCCGCGCCCTTTGCGACAGCCCCTATGTAACCGGAGCCGATTACGCTAAGCTTATAGGCGATTTGTGCGAGCTTTTCTATCAGTTTAAGAGGGAATCGGCCGAGGCCTTTAGCGACGACGAGCTGGTCGAGGTCATGGCCGGCCTTTTTAACGGCGAAGGCCAGGGCTCTTTGGAGCTTGTGGCCGACCGCGTCTGGCAGATGATACATGAGGAACCGGGGGAGGAACGGGAGGAGGATGAAGCCTTTGATGAATAAGCCTGTGACCACCGCTGCCCTCTCGGAGAAAAAAGAAGAGCTTTACCCGCTGTTTGAGCGGATTGCGGGGCTTTATACTATGGGAGACACGACCTCGCTGCCGGTTGAAACGGTGCGGGAGCTTTTAAAGTCATTGCGTTTTGTCCTTTCGACGGGAGCCTCAGCCGGCGGCGACCATACCCTGGAGGAGCTTTACGATATGGGCGGGAAGGAGCTTTGGCGTCTTGCCGGGGCCGCGAGGGAGCTGCTTGAGCTCGCGAAAAAGACCGACCCCGGATATGGCAGCCTGGCCCTGCGGGATACTCTTGGCGCGATCGGCGGCTTTTTTGGCCGTTACGACCTCCGCTTTTTTGCCCACGATATCCCCTGCATGATAGATTACCCCCTCTGCCTGCCCGTTTCTGAGGAGCTTTTAGGCGTATCCTTTATAGGCGAGTACCTGCGTCGGCTCATCATCGAGAACCGGTTTTGCGCTTCCTTTGACCGGGGCGCGGCCCAAAAAGCGCTAAGCCGGTTTATGCCCGATTATAAAGAGCTTGTGGTCAACCTGTTTGAGCCGGTTTTCAGGTGCGCGCTCGGGCTTGCGCTGCTGGGGAAGGACCCGGCTTCTCTCACTCTCGACAGGGGCGACTGCGGCAGGCTTTACCTGCTCTTTCATCCCTTCGACAGGGAGGCGGCGGCAGGGCTGCTGGGCTGCGCGCTGCAAAGGATTAATAGCGGGCGGGAAGGCGAGGCGGAGTATCTTAAGCCTGCGGCTGAAAACATCCTGCCATTTTTACGCGTCGCCTCCCCGGGGGGATATCTCAACCTCTTTTGCGCCGCAGGGTAGCCGGCCGCTTCGCGATAGAAGGCCGCATTTGCTTCTTCCCCCGCCAGCGACGAGGGAAGAAGGGTATGCTGTGATTTTTTATTGTGGGCTTACGCTACTTATTAATATCGATATCCGGCGCGGCGACCCGTTTTTCGCGGTGAGCTAAAGCCGCCGCGACTGCCTGCGCCGCCAGGATTATTTCGTTTACTATGGTCCATCGGTCCGCCAGCCCTACAGGCTGCCACATATTTTCGGTGGATAGAAATACCGCGACACCCGCTATCCCCAGCCCAATGGTGATCCAAAACAGTGTGAACGGTTTTTGCAGATACCTTTTTTTATCACTGTTATCAGGGGTACTGTTATTTAGCCTTACGGCGCGAACCGCCGCGGCGATTGCCAGCAACGCGCCGGCAAAGGACAGTATAAGATTCACAAGCGCCCAGCGCCCCGTCGGTAAGGCGGCGAGCGGAACAGGCTGGTCGTCGATACTGGTCGGAAGGGGGGGCGTTTGCTCCGCGCCGGAATTTTCATTGCCGGAAGCCCCTGAACCCGCCGGAGCCGTACCGTTGTCTT
>JAITVF010000155.1 GCA_031285945.1 Oscillospiraceae bacterium | reverse complement strand
GTTAAGGTCCGCCCGGGGGCGCGGGGCCGCAAAAGAGGTGACGAAGCCCTTTTGCGTACATCATAAGGAAAGGGAGGAGTTGTTCGCAACACAACTTCGCTTAAAATTCTGCCACAGTTTTTGCAATATATCAATACAAATCCTGCATTTTTGGAGTGCTGCACAAATAAACATTTGGCGCGGCAATTATTTTGCACATGCCGCTTATGGCCGCGGCGGGGAATAAAGGTACCAGGGCAAAGGGCCCGCGCTGTGCAGGACTGGCGATTAATTACGGCAAAAATAAGATCAGCCCCCGGGGTTAGCCTGGAGATATAGGCGCAAACTCTTGTAGCTAAAATGTAATATCGCGGTAAATATTTTGACAGAATTCAGAAATAACCCTTGCGCAGTCAAACTTAATATAGTATAATACAATCGAATTTGGCGCTGATTAAAGCCATTATATTTAAGGAGGACCAACCAATGACAAAACGTATTCTTTCCATCGCGCTGGCACTTGTTCTGACACTCGCCATGAGCAGCGGCGTTCTTGCCGCCGACAAGCCCCACACCGCCTTTACCTTTGAGGAAGGCATTGTTGACCCCGCGGTGGGCCAGACCTTTACAATCGACGGCCTGCTTGCCATCCAGGCCGAGAGCGTTACCCTGAATCTTCAGCCCCTTGATCCCTCGGCCTACACAATCGGCAACGACGCTCAGGGCAAGGTTACCTCTATCACCCTTACCCCCGCGACACTTGCGGCTCTGGACGAGACCCCCCATTGCCTGATCGTTGAGTTCGACAAATGCGTAGCCTATGCCACCTTTGTTGCCACCAGCGTTGAAACAGCGGTCGCGACCGAAGAGGCCGCCGCGTAAACAGGCGCTCTTGCGATTAAGCCATACATAAACGGCGGCTCTCGGTTGAGAGCCGCCGTTGGTTTTGCGGTATGGGTCAAAGCTCGCGTATGTTTCTGTTGATCGCCCGCACTGTTAGAATTCCCGTAGCCGGGTCAAAGATAATGGTGCGGCCGTAATCGGCCAGGACGTCCTTGGCTATGATGGGGATATTAAGCTTAGAGAGCATAGCGGTGACGGCGGCCACGTTACGCTGGCCTATCTGCCACAAATCGCCGGTGGCGCCGGCCTTTCCCGTGGTGGAAGAGCCGAACATCTGGGCTCCGCCGGCTATTTTTGCTTTCAGGCGGGCTTTTTGCGCCCCTTTAGCCTCCATCTTGCGCACAAGGTCGGGTATGGCGGTGTCAGCAAACTTAAATACGTTTTTATCTCCAGGGGAAACCGAGCTGGTCGGAAGCATAATATGAGACATACCCGCCACCCGCGTCATGGGATCGAGAAGGCAAATCCCCACGCAGGAGCCGAGCGCGTATGTCACCAGAGTATCCGGGGGCAGCGCAATTTTAAGATCGGAGATCCCTACCGTTAACATTCCCATATTACGCAAGCCCCAGCCTGGACAGAATAAGGTTAAGCGAGTCCATTTCGGCAAAGAGAATCATGTGGCACATTACGCTTTCGGTAAGGCCCTGGAAGTTTTCTTCGATAAAAAGGACCTTGTCGCCCACCGTGCCGAATTTAATAATGGGCACGCTGAGCAGGGCGCCCGCCATATCTATGCTGACCTCGGGGACGCTTACCCCTATGGTAAGCCCGGTGAGCTCGGCGATGGAGCGGACATAGGCGGCCGAGAGGATGTTACCCACCTCCTGAATGGCGGAGAGGGAAAGCTCGTTCATCTCCTCGAAATTTTTGTAGCTCTCGCCCATCAGGATATTGAGTATGAGGTGGGCGAAATCCTTGTTGAGCAAAAACATTATCATGCCGTTTACATCGCCGTTAAGGTTGAGGAGCACGCCGTAAATCAGTGATTCGGCTCCGCCAACCGCGTCGGCCACGTCGTTGAACTCAACAAGGTTAACCTTGGGCAGGGTCATGTCGATAGGCTGGCCCAGCATAACCGAAAGGGACGTGGCGGCGTTGCCGGCCCCAATGTTGCCGATTTCCCGCAGAACGTCCATATGCAGCTCGCTTAAATCTTCGTACCGTTGCTGTGACATGCTTTTTCTCCCCCCGGCAGGATATGTAGGGCCAGTTTATAGCAAAGCGTTACATTCACAGATTATAGTATAGCATATATCCACCCGGTAATGCAAAATGAAAATGAGAAAAATGCGCCATAATGTATTATTTCCTCCAAAAAGCGCGTGCTTGCGCGAAAAAAAAGTCCCCACGCGAACAACCGCGCCGAAAAAACGTGTTCAACCCACCGCTTATGTGATATACTATAAGTCAAGCTTTTAAAAGAGAGCTTAAAATATTGCCAGGCGACAACATAATACAGCTGCGCAATCAAAATCCTCGCAAGTCTTGAAACGATTTTAATCGCGGAGCAGTATAAGCTGCGGGAGGCGGGTAGTTTTGCGGCATATTCCCAACATAATATCCGGGATCAGGATTCTGCTGATACCTGTCTTTGTTTTCTTTATGCTTAAGGAAGAAACCGTTTGCGCGGGCAGCGTGCTCGTAATCTCGGGGCTGAGCGATCTTCTAGACGGGTTTCTGGCCCGCCGCTACGGCTGGACAAGCCAGCTCGGAAAGGTGCTTGATCCCTTTGCCGATAAGCTGACCCAGGTTTCGGTCTGCCTGGTTCTTGCGGTCAGGCTACCCCGCTTTTGGCCCTTTTTTGTTTTTTTGCTCCTTAAGGATACGGCAATGCTTGTTCTAGGCGCGTTCCTCTGGCGCAAAAAGGTTAAAATAGAGGGCTCCAGGTGGTTCGGAAAGCTTACCACCGTGCTTTTTTACGCCGCTATGATTCTTATTGTGTTTATTCCCGCAATGCCGGGCGGGCTCGCCGCCGGGCTGCTAACGCTGGTGGCCGGCTGCGCCCTGATGGCGGGGCTGCGCTATATTCCCGACTTTAAGCGCTACAACCGCCAGCGCAAGGAGTAGCCGGAGCCATACCGGCCGTATGGGCCGGGGCTTTGCCCCTTTGCCGGCGCGGCTTATTTATAAAGCAAGCGCTGAAGAAAATCTTACGCTCGCGGTTGACTTTTCCACTTGCATCGTTTACGATAGGGATACAACCAAATATTATCGGACGAAGAATCCGGGAGAGTCGGGGGACGGGCCTCGGGGAAATATCCAGCTCCGCGCCGGAGGGGATCAAGCGTGAAAG
>JAITVF010000144.1 GCA_031285945.1 Oscillospiraceae bacterium | reverse complement strand
GGTAGCCGCCCGTGTTTGCGGGGTTAAACTCAGGCAGCCCGCCCGTCAGGGGAGAATAATCGGGCGAGCTGCCCGGCACACCTGTGGGATTGGCCTTCTGTCCGATGTAGGAGACCCCGTTATCGGTTATAAGCTGCCCCGGCTGGTAGCCGCCCGTGTTTGCGGGGTTAAACTCAGGCAGCCCGCCCGTAAGGGGAGAATAATCGGGCGAGCTGCCCGGCACACCTGATGGATTATCTTTGCCCACTACGTAAATGGCGCCGTTATACACTATAAGCTCGCCCTGCTTATATGCGCCCGATTTTGACGGGTCGAATACTGAGGATGACGCGCCCCCGCCCGCAACGGGCGTATAGTCGGGCGAGCTGCCCGGTACCCCTGAGGGGTTTAGTTTATTCACGATATAAATCGTGCCGTCCGGCATTATAACGGTTTGACCGGGCTGATAGCCCGCCGCCTGCGTCGGGTTAAACGGGCTTGCCGCCGCCGTGCATTTTATGTGGCACTGGCAGCAGCAGGGAATATGCCCGCACCTGCGGCAACAACCGGTTTTATTCCAGTATTCGTCATTCATGCAATTTCTCATATTTGGCCCTCCTTTCATGACATGCAAAATAGCATTATTTATTGATAGATGTGATTATAACCGCAATTATCATGCAATACATTCTATGTGATTATCAGTTAAAGGTTCTTTTGATTATAATTGGAAATCGTATAATACAACGCAAAATCTCCCCCGCCAAAGGCGGGGGAGATTTTATAGGAATACGTGTTTATCTTATTTTTACGACGCCTTGCAGATAGTGATTACTGTGCGAAGGGTTTTTGCATCACTTCTTCGTTAATCACCCAATCCTCGGCGCTGATCGCCTCGTCTATGGCTGTGTGATCGGCGTCAAATTTGGCTGTCTTAAGCTCGCTTTCAATGGCGGGAAGGGCCTCTTCGTAGCCGGTGCGGCTCACAAACTGCATTACGTGGTAGCCGTGGGTGGATTTTACTATCCCCGTATCCCCTTCCTTGCGGGCTGAATCGAAGGACCAGCCCTCAAATTCGGCCACCATCTGCCCCATGCCGAAGGTATATAGTCCGCCGCTGTCCTTTGAGCCGGGATCCTCGGAATGCTCGGCGGCAAGAGCGGTCATGTCGGCTCCACCGTTGAGTTGCGCAAGAATATCATCAGCTTTGGCGGCGGCCTCCTCGTCGGTTACCGCTTCCCTTCCCTCCTCAGGCGCGGTTGCGGTCGCCGGGTCGTAGGGCTGGATGAGGACGTGGCGGACGGTAACCTGATCATAAGTCCCCGCCGACTCATCGTAAGCCGCCCTGAGCTCCTCCTCGGGAATTATTATGGCCTCGAGGCAATCCTGGTAATAATTGGATACGAGCTGATAGCGCTGCATGAGCTCAAAGAATTGCTCTGGCGTAAACATATATGCGTTAAGAAAGGCCTGCTCACCGCCCTGTGTCTCCACCTCGGTATCCACAAAGGTCTTAAGCTGAGCTATTTCCTCCTCTGTCAGAGCGGCGCCTTTAGAAAGGGCCTCTTTATGGAGCAGCGTGAACTCCTTGGCGTAGGTCAGGGCGTCTTCCTGCGCGCTCGCAAGGGTTCCGGGCTGCTGCGCCTCCAGATCCATTACGCCCATGCCGATGTAGCTGCGGTACTGGTTGTCAATATTGAAGAACTGATAGGTAAAATCCAGAACTGAAACCGAATCCTCGCCACGGGTCGCTACGGGCTCGTCCGCCAGCGCGACACGGTCGGGCTGGGGCTCGGCGGCCGCTTCGGAGGAGCCGCCGCTCTCCTGGGGGAAGGTGGGGCTTGCGGTGGAGGACGCATCCGTCTCGGGCTCGGAGGCGACGCTCTCACCGGTCGCGCCGCCGGCGGCGCAGGCTGCGTTCAAAAGGCAAAGGGCCAGAGCCAGAAAAAGCGCCGTAATTCTTTTAAGCATGATAATCTCCTCTATACAATAGTTGTTGGGTATATTTCGCGCACAGTCAATATTGTAGCAGAAAAACAAGGAAAAGCAAACCTCCAAAAGAAAATCTCGGTATATCTTATTGATATTATGCCCAAAATTTAAAGTATAAATATTTTGGAAGCGGCAAAGGGGAACCTACATGGCATCTAGGAAAAAAGCGCGCGGAACGACCCCGGCCGGACGCCGCAGTCACACGGACGCGGAATTTGGGGCCGGGATAGGAGCTTTTCTTCGCCGGCTGGCGGGAATCTTCGTCATGCTGATACTTACCGTCCATCCCCTTATTATCGGCAAGGACAGCTATTACGGGCTCGAAAAGGTAAAGCTCTACTTTTTCTGGTCGGTCGCGACCTGCTTTCTTGTAATCACGGGAGTAATACTTCTGATTCGCCGCTGGCTGGATCCCGGCTATATGCGCTTTTGGGGTTTTCCCACCCTGTTCTCATCCCTGCGGCCCTACGAATGGGCGGGGCTGCTTTTCTTTTTGGCACTCATTGTCTCGACAATACTTTCCGATAACCCCGAGACCGCGCTTAGGGGAGCCACCGACCGCAACGAAGGGTTGTTCACCTGGTCGCTCTACATCTTTTCGGCTCTTGCTGTGGGCCGGTTTTATAAGCCAAAGGAGCGAGATTTTCTTTTTTTTATTTCAGCCGCGGCTTTGGTGGCCGGCTACGGGATCTGCCAGTTTTACGGCTTAGATTTCCTCAGTCTTGAAATTCCCGAATACTCAAGCTCCGGGCCCTATATGACCTTTGTTTCAACCATGTCCAACAACAACGTGGCCTCGGCCTATTTCGGGCTGGCCGCGTCGGCCTCCCTCGTCCTCTTCTCCCGCATGGAAAAAAGGTCGCATATTATATTTTTGCCGCTCGGGGGAATAATTTTTTACATGATGATCCTGGGCGGGGCGCGCAGCGGATACGTGGGGCTGGCCGCGGCCTTTACCTTAAGCCTTCCCTTTATCGCCGGTAATAAAAAAAGCGCCGCCCGTCTTTTGTGGGGCTTCGCCGCCTTTGCTGTGCTGTGGCGTATCGCTCAGGCCGTCTTCGACTATAAAGCCACCACCCTGGGCTGGAGCCAGGATTACCAGCATCTTGGCTTTACAAGGCCGTTTTTGCTGCCGGCCGCCGGTATTATCGCGGCTGTCGGCGCGGCCTTATGGTTCGTAAAAAGCCTCCCGGAGGGTGATTTCCCCAAAAAGCCTTATCGCGCAGGCTGGCTTTTGCTGACGGCGGCCGTTGTGGCGGCCGGAGTGATAAGCGTTCCTATCCTCGCGGAAAAAACCGGGGACGGCAATCTCACCCAGCTTTCAGAGATGATAAAGGGCAACTTTGACGACAGCTTCGCCTCCAACCGCGTCTTTATCTGGCGCAGGGGCCTTGCGCTTTGGCGGGAAAAGCCGATAACGGGTCACGGCCCCGATAACTTTGCCCTGGGCTTTCGAGAACGCTTCGGGGACGAAACCAATGCGTTTATGGGGGTAACGGTCGACAAGGCCCACAACGAGTATCTTCAGGTTCTTGTGGACGCCGGGATTTTAGGCCTTTTGGGGCAGCTGCTCTTTTATTTCCTCATCTTTTGGGGGATTCGCGGGCGGCAAAAAGACAGACTGTCGGCAGCGGCCGCCGTCGCTATGGTATTTTATATGACCCAGGCCTTCTTTAACTTTTCTTCCCTTTTCGCCAACCCGGTGGCGTGGACGATGTGGGGTGTGCTGGGCAGCTGCTATTCGCGGGTTAAATCGCCAAAATAAGCGCCCGCGATTAGCCGAGGCATAGAAATAGATACAGACGCTGCAAAAAACGCGGGCTGAGATCTCCCCCAGAAGCTCAGCCCGCGTTTTTAAGTTGCGATCGGCTATAATTATTTTTATATTGCGAACTTATCGTGAATGGCCAAAACAGCCTTTGAGCCCATTTCCTTGTCGATGAGAACCGAGATTTTAATCTCGCTGGTCGAGATCATATGGATGTTGATGTTGGCCTCGCCCAGCGCTTCGAACATTTTGGCCGCTACGCCGGGGTTGGATTCCATTCCGGCGCCCACGATGCTTACCTTGCTTATGCCGGAATCGGCCGTCACGTTTTGAATGCCGATTGCGGGGGCTATTTCTCTGAGGGCTTCGGCGGCCGCCTCCTTCTCTGATTCCGCTATGGTGAAAAGTATGTCTTTAGTGCCGTCGTGCCCTACGCTTTGCAGGATTATATCCACGTTTATCTTCCTGCTAGCCAGCAGCGAGAACACCTTAAAGGCTATGCCCGGCTTGTCGGGCAGGCCGACCAGGGAGATGCGGGCTACGTTATCGTCTTTGGCCACACCTTTTATGAGCATCTTTTCCATTTTGACGACCTCCTTTACTATGGTACCGGGTTTGCGCTCAAGGCTTGACAAAACCTCGAGCTGTACGTTGTACTTCTTGGCCATTTCAACAGAGCGGTTATGGAGCACCTTTGCGCCGAGCGACGCAAGCTCCAGCATTTCGTCGTAGGTTATCTCGTTCAGCTTTACGGCGTTTTCCACAAGCCTTGGGTCGGCGGTATAAACACCGTCTACGTCGGTATAAATCTGGCAGCGCGAAGCGCCAAGGGCGGCCGCGAGCGCAACGGCGCTGGTATCGGAGCCGCCCCGCCCCAGAGTCGTTATATCGTCGTAGCGGTTTATTCCCTGAAAGCCCGTAACCACCACTATATTCTTTTTATCCAGCTCGTTTTCGAGCCGTTCCTTGTTGATATGCCTGATTCTTGAGCGGGTATGGTTGGAATCGGTTAAAAAACCGGCCTGCCAGCCTGTCAGGGAAATAGCGCTGTATCCCATCGCGTTAAGAACCATAACAAGCAGGGAGGCGCTTATCTGTTCGCCGGTGCTCATCAGCATATCCATCTCACGGCCGCCGGGCCGGTCGGAAATCTCTTTAGCCTTCGCGATAAGCTCGTCGGTGGTTTTTCCCTGGGCAGATACGACTACCACCATATCGTTGCCGGCGTCGTAATACTCGGTAATAATCCCGGCCACGTGGCGAAGGCGCTCGGCGTCCTTAACCGAGGAGCCGCCAAACTTCTGAACAATCAGACTCATATCTGACCTCCGTTAAAGGATTTTTACAACGGAAAGCTGTTATTATTATACGCAATTTGCCTAAAATTGTGAAATATCAGCCTCGAACGCGGATTTTTCCCAAAACGCGGCAATCCTTAAGCCGTTCCAGCGCTTCGCAAAGCGCCGCCTCCGTCATGGGCGGGGTTAGAAAGGCTTCCTCACCCACCGTTTTGTCCTGGCCGGGAAGGAAGCTCAAATCGCCCCCGAACGCCTCCCGCGCGGCCTTTGCGGCTTCTTTTCCCTCAATGCGAAGATACCGGCGCTCCTCTAGCGCGGAAAAATCGGCAAGCTCGCTTTCTTCCTCGCTCCAAAAGAGGGTGGGCGGAGCTTTTGAATCCAGCACGCACTGCACTATATCACCTATAACCGCGCCCGCCGTGGGTTCCTTGCCGGCCCCCCTGCCCGAAATAAGAATATCGCCCGTGATTTTCCCTCGTATGAGTATCGCGTTAAACTCATCGCAAACGCAGCCCAAGGGGCTTGCCTCCGGCACCAGCGCGGGGCCGACCGATACGCGGCTGCCGCCCGGGCCCGCTGTTCTGACCTCTCCAAGCAGCTTTATGACATAGCCGGCGCTCCGCGCGTAAAGCGCGTCCTTTGGGGTAACGCCGGTTATTCCCTCGGTTTTAACGTTTTGTGGGCTCACATTTTTACCGCAGGCCATAGAGGCCAGTATGCAGATCTTGCGGCAGGTGTCGAGCCCTTCGATATCGGCTGAGGGATCTGCCTCGGCAAAGCCCTTTTCGCGGGCAAGGCAAAGAGCGTCCTCAAAGGTCATTTTGCTCTGAATCATCCTGGTGAGGATAAAGTTTGTTGTTCCGTTTAACACTCCCGCGATCTCAACAAGATCGTCGGCCACCAGGCTCTGGTGAAGGGTGCGAATAAGCGGAATCCCCCCGCCCACGCTTGCCTCAAAGAGAAGCTTAACGCCCCTTTCCCTGGCGAGCCCCAAAAGCTGCGCGCCCTTTTCGGCCACCAGTTCCTTGTTGGAGGTTACCACGCTTTTTCCCTTTAGCAGCGCTTCCCTTACATATTCAAAGGCGGGCGAAAGCCCCCCCATCACCTCAACCACAATCTCAATTTCCGGGTCGTCCAGAATATCGTCGATTTTTCCGGTAAAAAGACCGGCGTACGAAAGATGGGAAAAATCCCGAATGTCGAGAATTCGTTTTACAAAGATATCTTCTCTTGTTCTTTCGCGCAGTGTCTCCCCCCGCGAAAGAATCAGCTCGACAACGCCCGAGCCTACCACCCCATGACCAAGAACCGCGACCGCATGCATAAAAATATCCCCCCGCTCTCCCCCGACCCTCTCGGGAGAGAACCCTAGTTAGATAATATCCTCGCGCTAACAACCCCATAAAGGGATTTTATTTCCTTCGTAAGCCCCGCCACCGTGCAGCTAAGGCCGCCGGTGCGCATTGAGATCGAAACCGGCGCCACGCTATCCACCGGTATATTCTGGTTAATGGTAAGTACGTTAGACCCCTGCGCCGATAAAACCGCCAGCAAAGACGAAAGTACCCCCGGCTCGTCTATAAGCTCGCAGGTAAGGGTTGCGATCTGACGAGTGTCGGTATTGTGCCAGGTAAAGACACTGTCCTTGTATTTGTAAAAAGCGCTTCTCGAAAGGCGAACCGCCTTGGTAGCTTCGCTTAAATTCTTTACCTTGCCCTGCGCCAGCAGCTGCTTGGCTTTTACCACCTTATGGAACGCTTCGGGCAAAACCCTTATGTCAACCAGCAAATACTGAGATTCTCCCGGCATGTCCATATCGGTTGAATCCGCCAAAGTGTCCACCTCCTGTATACGAATGTTTTCGATTCACACAATATCATGAATAGAGCCTCAGGGTCAAAAGAATAAAACGGCTAAATTCAGCAATATCCCGGATTTTAGCCTTATTTGTCGAAGCTGAGTGAAAAATGCTCCTGTTTTCTCTATATAGCTACGAGTTTTGTTAATACAGCAACTAATTATTAACGATTTTTGCAACATTCAGTCGCAAGTAGCAAATTTATGTGAATAGCGGATGATAATAAAAGCAGAAAATTTGAATAGAATAATGGAACACTTTGTATTATAAGGAGGATTTTTCTTTTATGAGGCTCAAGGCGTCCGTTATGACGGTCACGTTTTTACTGGCCGCGTTGCTTCCCGCCGCTCCCGCTTCGGCCGAGCCTTTTTCGGTGCGGGTGTCCTCTACCGGTCTGTCCGGTCTGGCGAGCTGTTTTATTTCGGTCAGGGCCGGCGGGACTCTTGAATTTCCGGCGCACGATCTGGAGCGCAGAA
>JAITVF010000117.1 GCA_031285945.1 Oscillospiraceae bacterium | reverse complement strand
GTTCCCGCAATGTCGGTCCTCACCGGGTGGTTGCTGTAAAGGGCGCCCAGCAGGTTAAAGTATACGCGCCAGTCTGGGTCGTCGTCGTACATGCGGATTTCTTGGCCGATTATACCCTGCTCCTTTTCCACCGTTTCGGGGGTGAACCAGGGGTGAGTGACAAAGTCCAGCAGAATCTCTATAGATTCCTTAAAATTCTCTGAGCAGGAAAAGAGGTAGGCGGTCCTGTCAAAGGAGGTGTAGGCGTTGGGGGAGGCTCCCGTTTTAGCAAAACGGGAAAAGGCGTCGCCTTCCTCGCTTTCAAAAAGCTTGTGCTCCAAAAAGTGGGCGATGCCCGCGGGAACGGTCAGCAGGCTGTCGTCGTTTTTAGTCTTAAAGGTTTCGTCCACCGAGCCGTAGTTGGTGGCGAAAAGGGCGTAAGATCCGGTAAAGCCCTGCATGGGGTAAAGAAGTATGGTGAGGCCGGAAGAGTGCAGTATCTTGCGATACTGCTCGTTTATTCTGCCGGAAGCTATAATCTCGCTCACTTGCCCGCCTCCCTTCCCGCAAGAAAGTATACAGTATCTAATGTTACCTTGCCGGCCGCCGCGACGACCTCCTCCGAGGTGACCTCGCAGAGGCCCCTGATATCCTCATCGGGCGTATAGATATTATCTCCCCGCAGTATCTGGGCCATATACCAGCCCTCAAGGGCCGCGGGAGAATCGGTCATGGTGCGAATGGAGTTGGAGAGAAGCATTTTGGTCTGGGAAAGCTCCTCCTCGCTTACGTTGCCCGACGCTACAGATTTTAGCTGGGCTAAAATTTCATCCTGTGCCTTTTGCCTGTTGGCCGCCTCGACCCCGCTGTCCACCAGCATAAGGCCGGTGGAGGAATCAAAGCGGGAGGCGCAGTAGTAGCAGAGGCTAAGCTTTTCGCGAACGTTCAAAAAAAGCTTGGAAAAAGGCGTTCCGCCGTAAAGGGCGGCAAACATCCGGGCGGCGTTGCGCTCCTTTCGGGTCGCTATTTTGCCGCAGCGCATCCCAAGAACAAGCTTTGCCTGCGAAAGCTCCATGGTCTCGGTCTTTTCCTTTACCCTGTCGGCCGAGGGGCGCAGGGAAACGGGCGAGTAGGGGGCCGGATCTCTCTTGCGCCCATTAAAGGCTTCCTCAAATATTTTTTTGGCGGGCGCGCCGTCGGCCGCGCCGGTGAGTACGATTTCTACCGGCGCCTTAAGCAGCATATTTTCCCACGCGGCGGTGACCGAGGCCGGGGTTATCGCCGCCGCGGTATCGGGGTAGCCGTAGGCCCTTACGGCTACCGGCTCCCCCTCGCACATATACTTAAGGCACTGCGATACCGCGTAGAGCCGCTTGTCGTTTATTTCAGCGTCTATTGTGTCCTGGATAAACCGGCGCTGGAGAGCCGTGTTCTTCTCGTCAAAGAGGCCGCGTGAGTCAAGCTTGGGGTCAAGCCAGATATCGGCAAGAAGCCTCGCGCAAGAAGAGGTCAGGTCCTCGCCCGAAAAGCAGTAGCGGTTATCCAGGGCGCGGATGCTTATCTCAAGCACCTGATACCCCCCGAACCGGGAGACCGAGGCCTCGAGGGAGGCGCCGTAAAGCTCCTGAAGGCGGGCGTTGAGAGCGGAAAAGTCGGGAAGGCTCCTCGAGCCCATTCGCAAAATGTGGGGCGCCGCGGCATTGTCGGAAGCGGAGGCCGGGTTGAGAGGGAGAACAAAGCTTGCCGACAGGCGGTTGTGCTTGAATTTGGGGTCTTCGATCCGGCTGAGGAAAACGCCCTCGCCGATTTTTGTCCGGACAGGCTGACGGTTCAATTGGCTCACTCCTTGCGTTGTGCTCATTATATCATGTTTACATGATATAATTGCGCATCCAAAGGCGGTTGCCGCCCGCAGGCGGCGAGCCGTTGCGCATAAATTATAATAGCTGCGGCCCTTTGTGGTTATTATATCATGTTTACATGATATAATTGGCCATCGCCGTAAGGCGGGCCATAAAAATATAATAGCCGTAGCCTTTACGGCTATTATATCACATATTAAGGAATAAAGGCAAACTGAGAATCGAAAATATTTCGACGACTTGCACATAATCGGCCGGTATTTTTTGGGGGTCGCAGACCGCCCTGTCACGCCGGCCGCTCCCTGGACCGGGAGCTTTTTTCAAAGACCAGCTGAACGCTGTGAGTTCCGCCGTCAAGAGGGATAGCACCGGCGCTTTTACCGTCCAGGATTATTCCCGGCGAAGCCCCGCGGTTAACGCTTATAGAAAGGCGGGTGCCGCGTATAAAGAGCTCCATTGAAAAGCCATCCCACTCGGGGGGGATTTGGGGCTCAAAGGTCATATGCCCGCCCGAAAGGCGCATTCCGAGAAGCTCTTCTACAATGGCGCGCAGGTACCAGGCGGCGGCTCCTGTGTATATGCTCCAGCCGCCTCTTCCCGGAACCGACGGGTTTGAGTAGATATCGGCCGCGATATAATATGGCTCCAGCTTATAGGACGCCGCCAGCTCAGGCGAGAGATTGCGGGAGACGGGATTGAGAGCCTTAAGAAGCTCGAACCCTTCCTCCCGGAAGCCGAAGCGTAAGAGCGCGATCGCGAACCAGACGGCGGCGTGGGTGTACTGGCCCCCGTTTTCCCTTATCCCCTCGGGGTAGGCCTTTACATACCCGGGCTGCTGGTCGCTGTCGTGAAATGGCTCTTTAAAAAGCCTTACAAGCCCCAGCTTTTCGTCGTAGAGATGCTTATAGGCCTGTGTGAGCGCCGAGGCGACCCTTTCCCCGTCGGGCATATCGGCCATTACGGCAAAGCTCTGGGGCAAAAGATCTATAAAGCATTCCTCCCGCTCATGGCCGCCCATCTTCGAGCCGTCGTCGTAAAAGGCGCGCAGGTACCAGTCGCCGTCCCAGGCGAAGGCGTCGACGCTTTTGCGCAGCTCTTTTGCCCGCTCCCGGTAGATTTCCATAAGATCCTCGCGCTTTTGCCCCTTGCAGAGGGGGACGAATCGCTCCAACACCATGATGAGGAACATGGCGAGCCAAACGCTGCGCCCCCGGCCCTTAACGCCCACCGAGGAAAAACCGTCGCACCAGTCGCCGCAGCCTATGAGGGGAAGCCCCCTTTCGCCGAGGTTGCTGCCCCGCTCCAGGGCTCGAACGCAGTGAGAGAACACATCCTCGGTGGCGCCTCTTTCGGGGGTTATATATTTTTCCTGCTCGTTTTCCTTAAGCTCCTCGGCTACCCGGTAGGGAACGGGGAGGCTTAATATGCCCGCGTCGCCGGTTTTTTCAACGTATTCGGCAACAGCCAGGGGAAGCCAGAGCAGATCGTCTGAAAAGCGGGTTCTTACCCCCTTGATTCCTCCGCCCAGGGCGGGCAGGGGGTGCCACCAGTGGAGGACGTCGCCTTCCTCGAACTGGGCGGCGCAGCAGCGCAGAATTTGCGCCTTTAAAAGCTCCGGCTCAAGAATCTGGCAGGCCATGGCGTCCTGAAGCTGATCGCGAAAGCCGTAGGCACCGCCGCACTGGTAAAAGGCCGTTCGCCCAAAAAGACGGCTGGCCTTAATCTGATGGGGCGCGAAGTGGTTGATGAACTGGTTTAAGGCCTGATCGGGGGTCTTGATCCGCAGCCAGGGCTCTTCGTCGAGAAGGGGCTCCGGCTCGTTTAAGAGCGACCACAGGGCCGCCGCCGGCGTTGAGCCCCAGCTTAGGGCAAAGCGGACCGTTTCCTCCCCTTTGGCGGGGAGCTCCAGTGGAAGTATCGCCGCCGCGCAGGCGTCGGACCAGGGGGATACGGCTTCCTCCTGCCAGCTGCCGCAGAGGAAGGCGCAACGGTCGGTCGTAAAGCGGATATCCTCCCTGCCGGGGGCGCCGATTGCGGAATAGCTGCGCACCGCCGTGTTCCAGGGGTTGTGGAGGATAAGGGCGCCATCCCTTAAGCGGGGGACTATTACGGGTGAGGCGTCCCGGCTAACGCCAAGAACGGGCTCGGTGTAGTAGGCGAGCCGCAGCCGGTAGGGCAGGTCGGTGAGGTTGCGCAGGGTTACGTCAAGATATTTTACGTTTCCCCTCCTGGGAACGCTTACCCGGACCGAGGCTGAGAATTTGCCGCTTCTGCCTTCATAGAGAGCGTCGAGAGGCGAAAATGAGGCCCTAGACCCCTGAACGAGGTTATATAGCCGGGTTCCCTCCTGCAATAAAAGCATCTCGCCGTTGTTGTCGGTAGAGACGTCGTTAAACCAGGGGGTGAGCTTGTTCTCGCGGGAGTTGTAAGCCCAGGTGTAGCCCAGCGCCTGGTCGGAGAGCAGCGTTCCAAAGCCGTGGTTTGAAAGAACGTGACACCAGGGCAGGGGGGAGGCTCTGTCCGAGTAAAACCTTCCGCCCAAAAAGCAGCCGCCCTTAACCGCAAGCTCGGGGGCGTCCGGCACAGGCTCGGGGGAAAGGCTTAAAATTTCAGCACGGTCGAATCCGGCGCCGGGGTCGCCGGTATGGGCGGCGGAGCCGTGCCGCCAGATGTGGCGGGCGACCGCCGAAAGCAGGGTTAAAAGCTCCCGGCCGGCCGTTTCACGGTGCAGCACAAAAACCCCGCCGCGGCTCCCGAGTATTCCGGGTACGCAGTTTTCGCCGATAAGCCTTAAGATATCCTCCCGGTCTATTTCGCGCTCATAGAGAATCACAAGGTCGAACTCGACCTTTGAGCTCCTGAGGTAGCCGTGAAGGCGCAGGTAGCTTTCGAGGGCGACCAGCTGATCCTTGATTTCCTCGTCGGGGTGTAGACTGTTTTCGGCGGGGCCCGGCTCAAAGAGGGCTATGGGCAGATCGCCCGAGATGCCGGCCGGCCAGAGCCCGCGCTGCCCCAGGCTGTTGGCGGCCCTGGCGGCAAGGTCGCCGGCGCCCCGCTGCGAAAAGAGAAGCTGCCCGAGTATCCCCGCGCCCAGCTTCCCCTCCAGGGTATCCCCCAGCAAAAGGGAGCGGGCGGCGGTTTTCTGGTCTAGCAGGCCTATTTTGCGCATTGAGATTATGCCCGAGACACCCTCGGCCTCGGTCCTGGACGCGCAGAGCAGCAGGGTGACTCCCGCTTCCCCCCCGGCGGGAACGCTCAGCGAAAGGCGCAGTGCGCAGCAGGCGTCGGGAACGCCGTCGCCGCCGGCAAAGGGCTTTTTGTAAAAGCTTTTGAGGGCCATAAGGCCTTCGGGCGAGGGGCAGAGCAGCTCGCGGTGGGTCTCGAAGTCAAAGCGGACGTCCTCGAGAAAGCCTGCGGTGAGATACATGGTGCGGGTTGCGTCCCGGTCTCTTCGCTTAAAGGTAAGGGTTCCCGCAGCGCGGTCACAGGCGGCCGAGACGAACAGCTTGGAGAAGGCGGGGTGAGCTCCGTAGTCCTGGTTAGGGGAGAGGACAGGCTCGCAATATATTAGCAGCTCGGCCCGGGCGCGTTTTGGGCCCTGGTTCTTAACGGTTATTCTGCGCTGCTCGCAGGAGATGGTGGGGTGCATCATGCAGCCCATAGAAAGGCCGGCGGTTCCCTTTTCGCCGTGGTAGAGTACCGTGTGCTCCTGATACTCCACCATGTGATAAGCGCCCGGGTCATAGAAAGGGGCCGCCGTGGCCGAAAGGGTGACGCCTTCCATACGCACTACCGCAAAAACGCCCTGAGGGCGGCGCAAAAGATCGGCTGAGCGCCGGGTCAGGTCCGATTCGCCAAGGGTGAGAAAGCCCGCGCCCGTATCGGTTAAAACATCGGTGATTTCGCCGTTGGTCAGCATTACCGCACGGGGGGACTGGGGGTGGATGGCGTGGCGCTCCTCGCTTATTCCGGGGCGCTCGTGCTTTTCGCCGCGGGACTCGGTGTTCTTAAGGTCATCGTAGACTACGGTGCTTTTAGCTATCTTTTCCTGCAAAAACTCACCTGCCGATCTCATATAGTCGTTGCTCATAAAGCGCGTTTGCATCCGGCCGTCAAATAGGGCGTTGATAGAGGATATAAGACTCATACCTATGTGATGGGCCATATAGCTGCGGGTGACCGAAAGATTGCCCTCGCCTACGCGCGAGGCGGTAAAGTCCACCGCTTCAAAAAAGCCGTACCGCCCGTAAACCCCCAGATCCCGCAGGCGGCGCAGATTGTCCATCGATGAGTTGGGGCTCCAGGGAATGGTAAGAAAAGTAGAGTAGGGGGAGATTACGAGGTCGCGGTCAAGATACCGCTTAACCCCGATCTTGCGCACGCCGTGGGCCTTGTACTGGTAGTTTAGGTTGTTGTCAAAGGCGTAAAAGGCGCTCTCGCTTATCCCCCAGGGCAGGTCGGGCTCCCTTACGCGGCGCTTCTGGCAGTAAAGGCAGTAGATGAGGGCCTCGCCCAGCAGAGAGCCCTCGTAGACCGGCAGCAGAAGATGAGGCATAAAGTATTCGAACATGGTGCCTGTCCAGCTGACGGCCCCGGCGTAAAAGCCAGAGCGGCTCATGGTGCGTATTAGGGTTCCCCAGTGTTTTTTCCCCACCAGCTTTGCGGCTACGGCGTAGTAGCTTGTGAGCCGCGCCTCGCTCATAAGGAAGTCGTAGTGGGAATCGCTGAGCGTTTCTGAAGGAACGTCGTACCCTATGGAAAACAGATTCTTCTTTTTGTTATAAAAGACGGTGAGGTCGGTGCTGTCGATAATAGCCTGCAGCCTTGTTATAAGGCTCTTTATCGAGGGCTTTTCGGGCAGGAATTCCTTAAGCCCCTCTATAAGCGCCACAAGGCAGCAGACGTAGTTGCCCGAATCAACCGTGGATACAAACTCGGGCTTTAAGGTTTCAAGGGTAAGGGTGTCGTACCAGTTATAGAGGTTTCCGTGCCACATCGCAAGAGCCTCGACAGTGGAAAGCGTGCGGTCGATCCGCTCGTAAAGGCCGTCGGTATCTATAAAATCGAGGTCGCGGGCTGATAGGATCGATAGAAGCATCATGCCGATGTTGGTGGGGGAGGTTCTTCCCGCCACCCGGTAAACGGGGGATTGCTGGATATTGTCGGGCGGCAGATAATGGTGCTCGGCGGTCGCGAAATCCTCGTAATAGCGCCACATGGCGGCGCAGTAGCTTATAAGGGTGTCGCGCTGAAAGGCGCCCAGCCTGGAAGGAGTTCCGCCCGGGTCGGAGGAGCGGACGGCCGAGATCCTTGCGACCGGGATAAACAGGGCGAAGGCCGCCCCCAAAAGGCTCAGGGCCGAGTGGGCGCCGAGAATAAGCCATCCCGTCCCCAAAAGCTCGGCGAGCCAGAAGCGGCGGCATAGCCCCAGAAGGGTGACGCGGCGCGAATCGGTCTGGGCGGCGGTAGTCCACTCAAGCATCTTTTTGTGGGATATAAAGGTCCGCCATAAGGAGCGGCAGACGGCGTCCAGGGTGAGAACGGTCTGGGCGGGCAGCATGATGAGCAGGAATATTCCCTGGCTCAAAAGCTCGAATGCGTGGGGCAGGGTGCGGGTAAAGAACTTTCTGGAAAGGGTAAAGAACCCGCCCGAGAGCAGAGAAAAAAACGCGGCCCACAAGGAAGGAAATATTACCCCCAGCGTGCCAAGAGTGGCGAGAAGCCCCTGGACCGCGGGGTCTTTTGCGAAGAGGGCCGCCGTAACGCACAAAAAGCAAGCTGCGGGGGTTATAGAGCGCCTGAGGTTATCAAAGAGCTTGTAGCGGGAAAGCCCCGAGATTGGGTTGCGGTAAACCCGCCCACCCGCGCGGTACTTGCGGCCCAGGAAGGGCAGGTTTTGCCAGTCGCCCCTCAGCCAGCGGTGAAGCCTCGAAAGCCAGCTCCCCATAGAGGAGGGGGCGGTGTCGGTCATCTCTACGTCGGAGACAAAGCCGGTGCGCAGGTAGGCGCCCTCTAGGATATCGTGAGAGAGTATACGGTTTTCGGGAAAGCGGTCGGAAAGCAGCTCGTAAAAAGCGTCGGCGTCGATAAGGCCCTTGCCCGCGAATATGCTTTCGAAAAAGAGGTCCTGGTAAAAGTCCTTGTCCCTGGTATCGTAGGCGGTAACTCCGCCGCAGCCGCTCATAACGCGGGAAAATGCGGTGGCTCTGGCGCTGCCGAGGTCGGGGCTTATTTTGGGGGTGAGTATGCCGTAGCCCGAAACAACCACGCCGTCCTCGCCTATAACCGGCGCGTTTAAGGGGTGAATAGCCGCCAGCACAAGGGTCTGGGCGCTTTCGTAAAGAAGGTTTGTATCGGCGTCGAGCGCGATAATGTATTTTATTTGGGGCAGGGCGTTTTCGTCACCCACAAAGGTGTGCAGCCCGACCGGCTCCCCTTTTAAGTGGCGAATAAACTCGGTGATCGCGCCTCTCTTTCTCTCCCAGCCGCTGTAGCGGTTCTGGGTGCGGTTAAAGGTGCGGCTGCGCAAAAAGAGCATAAATCGGTTGTCGTGCCTGCGGTTTAGGGTTTCTATCATTTTACGGGCGGCGGTCACCTGAGAGTCGTCCTTTTCGTCGGTGGGGAAATCCCACTCCTTAAAATCGGCGAGGACGCAGTAGTACATATCGGGGTCGGAGTTGGAGTAATATAGCTGGCGAAGCCGGTCGGCGAGCTCGGGCACCTGGGCCGCCCCCGGAAGAAGGGTAGAGACCAAAACCACGGTCTTAGGCTTTTCTTTTACCTTTTTGGGATCCATGCGGGGGATAAAGTCGGCGTCCACCCCGGCTATGGCTCCCTGCCACAGCGGGGTTCTTAGAATCTCCCACAAAGGGAAAAAGCAGAGGAGTCCCACCGGAATAGAACCGGTGATGAGGGATATAAGAAGGCTTAAAATAACCGGAAGCGCAGCCCCCGCTATAAGGGTGACTCTCCCCCGCCGAAGCCTGGGGGCATTTACGCAGGGGTGGCCGAGTATGGGAGAGCCTATGTGGGCCTGCGCGCCCTCGCGGCCAAGGCAGGCGCTCAGCATTTCCTCGGCGACCTCATCCTCGGGGCGGCGGGTATCGGCGGCAATTTTGGCAATAAGGTGGCGGTAGTGGCGGCGGCTGTCCGAATCCATTGCGGGGTATACTCCCGAGGGATCCCGGCTGAGAATCCGCTCAACGCAGGAGCACTGGTAGACGATCTCGTCAAAATCTATAGAGGTAAGCCGCGAAAAGCCCATAATGGCATAGCGGATCATATCCTCGCTCCTGGATTCAAAGACGGCGTTGTAGACCATACGCAGAAGCGCAGCCTTGATTGCGGCGGGAACAAAGCAGAACTGATTTTCGCTTATATGGCGGGCTTTTTCCGCCCCCCGCAGAAGCTCTGTCATGTGCTCGTCGTCCAAAGGAGGCATATGGGTAAAGAGCACACTCTCGAAAAGGGCGTAAAAGCGCTCCAGCTCACCGTAGGAGCACCTGCGCGACAGGGCGCGGATATCCCGTAGGGTTTGCTTACATTCTTTTTCGATGACATAGTAGTTGTCGCAGAGCCATTCTTCTACCGGGCTCGCCGGGGGCTGCTGGTTTACCTTGAGGTAGTGGGCCCGCAGCTCGGACATAGCCCGCTGAGTTTTGCGGCAAATTCGCGCGGTACTATCCCGCCAGCCCGCTTTTATAGCCGACTCGGCGGTTACCGCCAGGTTTTTTTTGTTGGTAGAATCAATCATAATCCGGCGCCAAACTCCTTAACGTTTCGTCGCCGGAAAGCTTTGCCGGCGCCCGCTCAAAATCGCCTGAGATTTAAGGCGATCCGATATAACGGTAGTTTGACCGGATGACGTGTAAAAATTCAGAAGGACAAGCCAAAGCCGCCAAAATATTCCTGTTCTTCCCCCATAACGCGCAAATTCGGTCGACGGCGGCAATTATGGGGCCGGCGGCGGCGAACAGAGGGATTTTTTCAGCATAGAATAGTGCAACAGGGGTCCGCAGGGAGATTTATAAAAGATCGCCTGTATACTTGTATCGTTTTTGAAAGGAGCGAAAAAACTTGGAGAAAAACAAATCCGGCATGTATCTTGAGGCCGAGTCCGTCAGGAATTCGGGCTGGAGCATGGGTGAGTATCACTCACCGGGGTATTATCCCTCACAGCCGGAACCTATGCCCGTGCAGACGCCCGCGCGGGAATTGGGGCCCGAGCTTATGCCGACGCCCGCGCCACAGCAAAGGGCCGAAGTACATACCACGCCCGCGCCGCAGCAAAGGGCCGACGCCTGGACGACGCCCGCGCCGCAGCAAAGGGCCGAGACCCGCACTGCGCCCGTGCCGCAGCAAAGGGCTGAGACCCGCACTGCGCCCGTGCCGCAGCAAAGAGCCGAAGTACATACCATGCCCGCGCCGCAGCAAAGGGCCGCAACCTGGACGACGCCCGCGAAGTGCCAGAGGCCCGACACGCAGCCGATGCCTGCGCCTCACCAAAGGCCCGACACGCAGCCAATGCCTGCGCCGTCTTTATGCGCGGGAATGGTGCCGGGGATGTGCTACGTTCCGATACAGGAGTTTCAGGATGTTTATGAGCCGGAGGAAGGATTTTCCCGCGGGACAATTTTCGCCGAGCTTGACTACCCGTTTATGGGAAAGGGGGAGTGCCGCAATGACAGAGCGTGAAATCCTTTTAAAGCGTGTGCAGGTATGCGACTTCGCCCTTAACGACGTCGCTCTCTTCCTTGATACCCATCCCGACGACCAGGCGGCCATTGCCCACTACAAAAAATATATGGAGCTACGTAAAAGGGCTGTGGCCGAGTATGAGGAAAACTTTGGCCCGTTAACAAAGGAAAGCTATGACGGCGGCGCCCGCTGGATCTGGGTTGACGGACCTTGGCCGTGGCAGAAGGAGGCGTCAGTTTAATGTGGAGCTATGATAAAAAGCTGCAATACCCGGTTAAAATTAAAACCCCCAACCCCGCCAACGCCAAGGTAATTATGACCCAGCTTGGCGGGCCCGACGGCGAGATGGGCGCCGCAATGAGATATTTGCATCAGCGCTACAGCTGCCCGTATGGGGAGGTTACCGGAATACTTACAGATGTAGGTAGTGACGCGCCGAAATGCTCCTGACGCGAAAAACCCCATGTGTAAGGCAATAATCTAAGATTCACGTTCACGCCGCCGTCGCCGTTGACAAAGATGTTTTCGAGAATTTGAGAATAGAAGGCGTCCTCCCATTGATCGCCGCTTAAAATCCCGCGCATGACCGCGGCCATATCTGCGAGGAGCTTCTCGCGGTTTTTTTGCAACTCGGCTTGCTTTTCCAGCGCGGCCAGCCCGGACTGATGAGTAGCGATTTCCCGCTCCAGCTTCTCGCTCATGGGTTTGAAATCCTCCGTGGAGATTTCCCGGTCAAGATACATACTGAGTAATCGCCGCTTCTTTTCGGTGAGCTGGGATATCTTTGCCTCTAAGCGTTCCGCTTTACCGTCCGGCTCTTGCGTGGCGGTTTTAATTATTTGCGTGAGATTTCCGATGACGCCGTCCCGATCTATTTGAAGATTTTTCACTACCATTTTCATGAGCTGCTTCGCGTCCTCGTCGTTGAGTGACGGACAGGAGCAGCCCACCGCGTTGCCTGCCTTATCGGTGTGGGGCGCACCGTTCCTCGCGCCCTCATAGCACCGCCACGCCTTGTATGTACTGTCGTCCTGCCGCTTTTTGCTCCGCGCCACAAAGGAATGCCCGCAGACGCCGCACTTGATCTTGCCGGAAAAGCAGTAGCGGTTGGAGTGCTTGGCTTTCTGCTCGTCGTTCGGCGCACGGCGGGCTAACTCCGCCTGCGCTTTCTCGAACAACTCGCGGTCTATAATCGGCTCATGATGATCCCGCAGGATCACAAGCTCCTCCTCGCCGCGATTCAGCTTCTTCTCATGGGTCAGATAATCCGGCGTGAAGGTCTTCTTCTGGATCAAGTCGCCGCAATACTTTTCGTTGCGCAGCACTCGCAGAATTACGACATTCGACCAGTCCTTCATGTAG
>JAITVF010000095.1 GCA_031285945.1 Oscillospiraceae bacterium | reverse complement strand
GTTGCCCATATGCATGGGGCCTGTAGGGTTGGCCGAAACGAACTCTACCATAACCTTTTTGCCCTTGCCCATATCGGTATCGCCAAAGCACGCGCCTTTTTCGAGGATAGCCGTAACCGCCCCGGCGAACCATTCGGGGCGCAGGAAAAGGTTCAAAAAGCCGGGCCCCGCAATTTCGGCCCTTAAAAAGCAGCTTGTGGCAAAATCCATCCGCGCAAGTATGGCCGAGGCTATTTTACGCGGCGGGGCGCTAAAGGCTTTGGCCCCGGCCATGGCTATGTTAGAGGCAAAGTCTCCGTGGGCGGTGTCGGCGGGAATCTCCACCGTGAAGGCGGGAAGCTCGGCCTTAGTAAGCTCCCCTTCCTCCATGGCGGCTAAAACGGCCCCCTCAATTATCCGGCGGGCCGAAAGCTGCGCGCTCAAAACGGGATCATCCGGCATCATTTAAACGACTCCTTATGTTTGTTAGGTAACCACTGATTTAATAATAATTTGCTTTTTACAGCTACGGCATTATGCTGTGTTTTCCCCGCCTTCGGCGGGGAAAACACAATAAATCAGTGATTACTTAGAAAATGGGCTTACGCCTTAGCGCCATGGCTTGAGGTGTCTATTCGTATAAACATCTCGTTTTCGCTTGCGTAGAGCGCGTTGATATCAAGCGAGTATTTGATCTCCAGGTTGCCGCCGTTGTCGGTGAGGCTTGATTTTATCCGGTTGCCGAGAACCCCAACCGTAAGGTCGCCTAAGCCGACGCTGTAGCAGCACTGGTGGCGAACCCCGCGCTCCACAATCAGCTGAGATTTGGCCGAGCCGGTCCGCTCGAGCGTAACCATACGGTCGGAGTCCACCTTAAGGGTGGTTTTAGAGCCGTCGTAGCCGGTGGCCTCGCTCTCGTCGTAGCTTATAAAATAGCAGCCGTTTTTTTTGTAGAACTTGCCGGTGGTAAACAGCTCGACGACGTCCTGGTCGTCTTCGATGCTATATACTCCCCGGATGCTGATAAACGCGTCTTTTTTCATCGTTCCTCCCCATATGCGGGCTGCGGGCGGCGAGCCGTTGCGCATAAAGTATAATAGCCTGCCCTTTGGGGCTATTATACCATAGTAGCGAAGCGAATGGTATAATAGCGCATCCAAAGGCGGTTGCCGCCCGCAGGCGGCGAGCCGTTGCGCATAAAGTATAATAGCCTGCCCTTTGGGGCTATTATACCACGCTTGTAAAGAGTGTTTGGGGTTACGCGCAAAGCTAATTAAATCATGACCCGCCGCAATGATGTGGCCGTGATATATAAATTAGCTTTGCCGCCCCCAAAAAAGGGGATACGATTCCCGGCCGAGTCAGCTGTGCCGCGGGGAATCGCACCTGGCCATATCGATAAGGCGGGCGACGAGCTCCCTGCCCGAGAGCCCCCCCTCGGCGAAGAGGCGGGGGAACATGCTTATGGAGGTAAAGCCGGGGATGGTGTTTATCTCGTTTAAGATAATTTCGCCGTCCTCCCTCACAAAAAAGTCCACCCGGGCAAAGCCGCGGCAGCAAAGAACCCGGTAGGCTTTTTTTGCGAGCGTTTTTATCTTTTGCGCCGTTTCGCCGCCGAGGCGGGCGGGAACTATAAGACTTGCCGAGTCGTCCAGGTATTTTGCGTCGTAGCTGTAAAAGTCCTCCGGCACGATCTCGCCCAGGCTTTCGGCGGCGATCGGCTCAAGCTCGCCCATCACCGCGCACTCTACCTCCTGGCCCTTGACCTCCCGCTCGACCACCAGCTTGTTGCCGTATTTGAAGGCGAAGTCTATCGCACCCTTGAGCTCCCCGGGGTTCCTGGCCCGCGAAACCCCGACCGAGGAGCCCGTGTTGCTGGGCTTTACGAACATGGGGTAGCCAAGCTCACGGGCGAGGCGGGCCTCAAGGGCTGAAAAATCCCCATCGTCGCCTTTGTTAACGGCAATGAGCCCGGTCTTGGGGATACCCGCCGCCACAAGCAGCTCGTGGGAGACGGCTTTATCCATGCAAAGGGCTGAGGAAAGAACCCCGCAGCCCACATAGGGAATCCCCGCGAGCTCTAAAAGCCCCTGAAGGGTTCCGTCCTCGCCCCCCTCTCCGTGGAGGACGCCGAAGACGACGTCGAGAGGTACGGCTTTGTTTTCTTCCGGCAGAAAAATTCCGCCGTGGCCGCGGTCGGGGGAAATCACGGCGGGCCTGGTTTGCCCCGAGCTTTCCCATCCGCCCGATTCTATAAGCTCCAGGGGGCCGTCGTACATAAGCCAGCGCCCATTTTTGGTAATTCCCAGCATTACGACCGAAAAAGCCTCGCGGTCAACTTCCTTAAGGACAAGTGTCGCCGAGCGAAGGGAAACCTCGTGCTCCCCCGAAAGCCCGCCGAAAACAACGCAAAGAGTCTTAATTTGAACCGCCTCCCTCAGATTGGTAATCCGCAAGGATCATCATACCACAAAGCAAGCCGATATTAAATACGGGTATGGTCGAAAGTTGAGGGCGCGGCCACCCACTATACGCTTGCCGTGCGAGCCTTTTTCTGATAGAATAGGCATAGTGGCTATTCGCGCTCTGCGCCGGCCCCGCGCAGTAGTATTAAGGGCAAAAACCGCGCAACACCCGGCGCGTTGCGCCAACGGCCAACGACTAAAAGCTAACAGCTACAGGCGGTGACGATTATATTGGACGGTCACAGTTGGATATTATACGTATCCATTGTGGTATTGCTTTTACTGTCGGCTTTTTTCTCGGCCTCTGAGACTGCTCTTTCCGCCCACAACCGCATACGTCTTAAAAAGAAGGCGGAGGATGGCGACCGCAGGGCGAAGACGGCTCTTAAGCTGACCGAAAGCTTTGACAAAACCGCTACGGCAATTATGGTGGGGAACAATCTCGCAAACATAGCGGCCTCAGCCATAGCGACCGTTATCTGCACCGGCCTGTTTGCCCGTTACGGGGCGGGAATAGCCGTAGCCGTAACCACGGCGCTGGTTCTTGCCTTCGGCGAGATTCTGCCCAAGAGCTTCGCGGCCGCCAACGCCGACCGTCTGGCCCTTTTTCTCGCGGGGCCCCTTAGGCTGGCTTGCGCTGTTCTCACACCCTTTTCGGCCGTTTTTGGCAGGCTGCGCGGCGCCTTTCGCGGGGCGGGCGGGGCCGGGGAAAAGGCCCCGACTATAACAGAGGAAGAGCTTTTATACTTTATAGAGACTATAGAGGAGGAGGGCGTGCTTGAGGAGCAGGAGTCGGATCTTGTACAGTCGGCCCTGGAGTTTGACGAAACCACCCTTAGGGAGATTATAACCCCCCGGGTAAATATAGACGCTTTAGATATTTCGAGCACTCAGGAGGAAATCGCCGGGTTTCTTCTTAACACAAGCCACAGCCGGATTCCTGTTTTTGAGAGCTCGGTCGATAATATAACTGGCGTTTTGTTTGTGCGAGACGCTATGAAGTATCTGGCGAGGGGGGAGGATGTTCCCCTTCGCGAGCTTTTGGAGGAGGCTCGCTGCGTTCATAAGGGTATGAAGCTTTCGGCCCTTCTCACAGTGTTTAAGTCTGAGCAGGTCAGAATGGTTATAGTTCTGGACGAATACGGCGGAACCTTTGGGATAGTAACCCTTGTGGATCTTCTCGAGGAGCTGGTGGGCGACCTTTACCGCGAAGAGGAGCCCGAGGAGCTTATCCGCCTTGAGGACGGCGTGTGCGAGGTCACCGGCGGGTATCCCCTGTGGGATATGTTCGAAGAGCTCGACCCAGGACTTGAAAAGCCCGGGAGCGACTACGCGACGGCCAGCGGCTGGGCCATGAATCTTCTCGGACAGATACCGGGGGTGGGCGAAAGCTTTGAGGCCGGGGGCTACCGTTTTACCGCTCTTTCGGTTGAGGGCCATAAAATAGCCCGGCTGCGTATAGAGCGCTCGGCGCCCGCGCCGGGAGCGCGGAGCGAGACGGCCCTTAAGGGCGCCGACTCGTCGGAATAAAAACCGCGGGTATCATCACAATATAGGCTTGTTTGATAAATAACCCGTGCTATTTGTTTCAGGCAAAGGCACGAAGGGGAGCATTTACAGAGCAAGCGCTAGCGAAGAAGGTTAATCATGAGGGATTATTCAAAGGCGGGCCGCATCGTCATCAAGGTAGGGACTTCTACGTTAACATACGAATCGGGGCATATAAACATACGCCGATTTGAAAAGCTCGTAAAGGTTTTATCCGATCTGGCCAACTCGGGCAGGGAGATCATACTCGTATCCTCGGGAGCCATGGGCGTGGGGATGGGAAAGCTGGGGATCAAGGCGCGCCCTCTCGAGACCCCCGCCCGCCAGGCTATAGCCGCGGTGGGCCAGCTCGAGCTCATGCACCAGTACGATCAGGCCTTTCTGCGCTTTAACCGCAACACGGCACAGGTGCTTTTGACCCGGGACGTTGTCGAGCGCCCGGCGCTCAGGGAAAACGCCACCAACACCCTCTGCGAGCTTTTGAGCCTGGGGGTTGTTCCCATAGTAAACGAAAACGACACGGTTGCGACCGACGAGCTGGAGGGCGAAAACTTTGGCGACAACGACACCCTCTCGGCCATTGTGGCGACCCTTGTTGAGGCCGATATTCTTATACTTCTTTCTGATATCGACGGGCTTTACACCCAAAACCCGCACGACAACCCCGACGCGAAGCTTATTCCCCTGGTGGAATCGGTGGACGGGTTTATAGAGCAGATGGCGTCTGGCAGCCATTCAAACCGGGGGACCGGCGGGATGGCCACCAAGATTCACGCCGCCAAAACGGCCGCCGCCGCGGGGATAGACATGGCCATTATCAACGGAAGCGACCCCGCGTTGCTTTATGATCTGCTGGAAGGCAAACAGGTTGGGACTATATTTATAGGCTCGGGGGGTTCGCAGTGAGCACGCTTATTGAAATGGGAAGCCGCGCCAAAGAGGCGGCGCATTACCTCGCTACGGCTTCCTAGGCCGATAAGGGCAAGGCGCTGCTCGCCATAGCGGCCGCCCTGGAGGACAAAGCCGCTGCGGCCCAAATTATTGCCGCCAACGACAAGGATATGGAGGCCGCCGAAAAGAATGCTATGAGCGAGGCCATGAAGGACAGGCTGCGCCTTACCGAGGCGCGCCTTTCATCCATTGCGGCGGCGGTGCGCGAATGCGCCGCGCTGCCCGATCCCGTGGGGCGCGTGCTGGACGGCGGCCCCAGGCCAAACGGCATTTTGATAAGGCGCGTCTCGGTGCCCCTGGGGGTAGTGGGGCTTATCTTTGAAGCGCGGCCAAACGTTTGCGTTGATTGCGCGGTGCTCTGCCTCAAGGCGGGCAACGCGGCCATTCTTAGGGGCGGCAAGGAGGCCATAAACTCTAACACGGCCCTCGCGGCCGCCATGCGAGGGGCCCTTGAGGGTACGAGCATCCCGGCCGACGCCATACAGCTTGTAGAGGATACGAGCCGGGAGACCGCCGCCGAAATGATGAGGCTTAACGGCTATATCGACGTGCTTATTCCCAGGGGCGGGGCCGGGCTTATTCAGTCGGTGGTAAAAAACTCAACCGTGCCGGTTATAGAAACCGGGGTGGGCAACTGCCACGCCTTTATAGACGAATCGGCCGATCACGATATGGCCGTAAGGATTGTGGATAACGCCAAGACCAGCCGCCCCGGCGTGTGCAACGCGCTCGAAACCCTTCTTGTTCACAGGGCGGCGGCAAAAAGCGTTCTGCCCGCCGTAAAAGCGGCGCTTGACCGCCACGGCGTACGGCTTCGCGGCTGTGAGGAAACGCGGCGAATCCTGGGCGATTCGGTTGAGCCCGCTACCCAAGAGGATTATTTTGCAGAATACAACGACTATATCCTGGCGGTAAGGGTAGTGGGGGATATTATGGAAGCGGTTGGCCACATCCGCAAATATTCCACCGGCCACTCTGAGACTATAATAACCCGGGATATTGAAAACGCCGAATACTTTACAAAAGCTGTGGATAGCGCGGCCGTTTATGTAAACGCCTCCACCCGCTTTACAGACGGCGGGGAGTTCGGCCTGGGGGCGGAGATCGGCATCTCGACCCAGAAGCTTCACGCCAGGGGGCCTATGGGGCTTAGGGAGCTTACAAGCTACAAGTATATTATAACGGGGAACGGCCAGACGCGTTGATCGGCTGTAAAACATGAAGAAACGGGGGGTTCCCTTATATGGCTGTCGTAAAAGGAAACCGCAGGCGGCGCAGGCGCTATGCCGCGCCAATCGGGGGAATATCGGTCGTGCTCTTTATTATAGGGCTGGTAGCGGTGGTGGTGGCCAGCATACTGCTTACCGTGAGGGCGCTCGACAACTCGGGTGACCTTGAAGAGATCGAGCGGGTCATACGCCCGATTGTCATGTTCGACCCCGCCCCATTTGAAAAGGTGGTGGACATAAGCGAGCAGAGCCTTTTGGAATTCAGCCTCTGGTCGGCTCTTTCCAACAACGACTACACCTTTAACAGCAACAATGAGCTGGCCATTCCCGCCTCCGATTTGGACGTGGCGGCGCTTTCTCTGTTTGGCCCCGAGGTTGCGCTGAAGCATCAGACCTTTGGCGAGTTTGAGTACAGCAATTACTACGACGAGGACCGGGCTGCCTATCTTGTAAACACCTCGGTAATACTCTACACCTATACCCCGCTTGTGGAAAGCATTGAGCGGGAGGGCGAGCTTTACAGCGTGCGGGTGGGGTATGTTCCCGCCCAGGGCGTATCCCCCCTGACAATGAGAAGGAGCGCCGAGGCCGTACCCGATAAATACATGCTCTACGTAATGAGCCGCGAGGACAGCGGCTACCGGATAGTGGCCGTGCGCGACGTGGCCGAGGGTATGACCCATATGGCGCACCCGGGGGGAGAAGCGGCGCAATAAAAAGCCCGCGAAAATAACAAGCCCTGATCAGGCGCCCTTGTAATTTTGCCGCCGGTATTAAAAATTCCGCGATAGGCGCAGAGAATCGGCTACGGCTTATCCTCACCGCCGCCGTTAAAGGCCTTAAGCAGCGAAAGAGTGAGGCAGGCCTGCCCCAGGCCCAGCATCAGTACGCCGCATTCCAGTGTGATTTTGCGCGTAAGGGCCAGCGCGACCATTCCGGCGCTGAGCGCCAGCGAGACCGCGCGCAGTATAAGCGCGGCAGCTTTTTTCAAAAGAACAACACCCCTTTATACTGCTTGCGGATAAAATCTATTTGCGATTTTTACCCGCAGGCAGTGTTATTTTTGCGATTTTTTCCTATCCCCCGCCTGCCCGCGTACTCAAGAATGGGGGCGGGGAGGCCGATAAAAATAATGTGGGCTTTACGTTTGATTTTTATCGGCTATATATATTATGGGAAGGAGCGATGCCGAATGCGGATTGATTCCGCGCCCGACCGCCGATACCGGCCGGCGGCGTCCGATACGGCGAAAATATCCCGGCAGGGCTTAAGCGATCTTTACGGCGGCGTTCCCGAGAACATAAGCGGGAAAGAAAAAGAGGGGGAGACGGCCGGCGCAACGTCTTATCTCGGCGGCGAGGATTATAAGGGAACTCTGGCCATATTAAAAAAACTGGCTGAAAAGCCCAAGAAGGCAGAAAATCCTTATGCCCAGGCCGACCGGCCAGGCGACCCCTCAGGGCAGCTTACAAGGCGGCTGGTGGCGGCTGGCGGGCAGGTTGAGGCGCGCCAGATCGCGGCGGAGGCGGGCTCATCTATCGCGAAGCTGCGGCTCTACGCCGCGATCGTGAAGGGCGAAGAGGCGGACAAGGCAATGGCGGCGGTGAGAAGGCTCGAGAAGCTTCTTACGCGGGTAAGCCGCAAGATAAGAGATCTGGACGGCGAGGATATTGTAAAAGTAAGAAAAATTAAGGCCGAAAAAGAGCGCAGGGAAAGGCGGGCCGAGCAGCTTAAGCAGGAGCTGAGCAAAAAGCGCCTTATGCGCATGATACGCGAGCACGGCTATCTGCGCGAGCAGACGGGGGACGGAGCATGGAGCGCTTGCGGAGCGGATAAATTCCCAGGAGACGGAGCTTTTGGCGATGATATCGCCACCGAGACCGAAATCGCTCTGCAAGCCGGGGAAATCGCGGCCGCCCAAGTACCCGGGGCAGAAGCTGCCGCGGAAATTTCGGCAAGCGGCGCGCCGGACGAAGGCGCAAGAGCACAAGGCGGCGGTGAATCCGCGGCCGCGATTTGATTGGCGCGGCCTCAAACAAGCCCTAATCCGCAAATAAAATGATTTTATAATATTACTTATTGCTTCCCCCT
>JAITVF010000130.1 GCA_031285945.1 Oscillospiraceae bacterium | reverse complement strand
AGGGGCCGGCGGCCGGGACAGGCCGCGGAATGAGAAAACGGAGGAAGCAAGTGGACATTTTCAGCGTGATATCCCTTTTGGGGGGACTGGCACTTTTCCTGTACGGAATGACAATAATGACCAACGGGCTCGAGAGGGTTTCGGGCGGGCGGCTCGAAAACATTATGGAGAAGATGACGGGCAACATAATAAAAAGCGTGGGCTTTGGCGCCCTTATAACGGCGGCGATACAATCCTCGTCGGCCACCACCGTTATTGTGGTGGGGCTTGTAAACGCGCGGATTCTCAAGCTCAAAAACGCTATAGGCATTATAATGGGCGCCAATATAGGCACCACGGTGACCGCCCACATACTGCGGCTGACCGATCTTGAGGGCGGCAATATGCTCACACAGCTTTTAAAGCCCACAACCCTCGCGCCGGTTGCTTCTATTGTGGGCATTCTTATGATGATGCTCTCAAAGAAAAAGACCCGGCGGGATATAGGCTCGATGCTGCTGGGCGTATCCATACTTTTTACCGGAATGTTCGCCATGGAGGGGGCGGTCTCGCCGCTAAGGGACAGCCCCGCCTTCGCGAGGCTCTTCTCGGCCTTTTCCAATCCCTTTCTGGGCGTTCTGGTGGGGACCCTGGTCACGGCGGTCATACAGTCCTCGGCGGCCTCAATCGGTATTTTGCAGGCCCTTACAAGCACCGGCATAGTTTCATTTTCGGCGGCCTTTCCCATAATCATGGGCCAGAATATCGGCACCTGCATCACCCCGGTGCTGGCCGCCATAGGCGCCTCTAAAAACGGCAAGCGCTCGGCCCTGGTACACGTTTCCTTTAACGTTATAGGCACCCTTCTCTTCCTGGCGGTTATCTACGCGCTGCAATACACCCTGGGCTTTCCCTTCTGGAACGACTCGATAGACAAGGGCGGCATAGCCAACTTTCACACTCTTTTTAACGTAACCGTCACGTTAGTTCTTATTCCCTTTGCGGGATATCTTGAAAAGCTTGCGTATGTTTTAATACGCCCCACGGCCGACGAGGTCTCGCAGAGCGACGACGCAACAGACCTGCTTGACGACCGCTTTATCACCTCCCCCGGCTACGCCATAGCTCAGGCGCGCGAGGCCGTTGTGCACATGGCCAACCTCTCGTTCGAGAATTTTGGCCGGGCAATGCGGCTCTTAAAGGACTTTGACCGCAAGGAGCTCGAAAAGGCCCGCGAGGTTGAGGACGTTCTGGATAAGCTCCAGAGCCGGGTGGATATCTATCTTATAAAGATTACCCGCAAGGACCTGACCGAGGCTGAGAGCATGCAGCTTTCGGAGGTTTTGCAGGTTGTAAACGAATACGAGCGTATCGGAGACCACGCCGATAATATCTGCGACTGTGCCCAAAACCTAAACGAGCGGGGCACCGTCTTTTCAGAGGGGGCGATCAAAGAGCTTGAGGTGGTTTCTGAAGCGGTGGAGGAAATCGTTAAATCGGCCGTAAAGGGCTACACGGAGCGGAATCTCGATCTCGCCTCGGTGGTGGAGCCGCTCGAGGAGGTCATAAATATCCTGGTTGAGACCCTTAAGGTCCGCCACGCCGACCGGCTCCAGCAGGGCCAGTGCAACCTGGACTCGGCCTTTCCCTTTGTGGAGATACTCTATAATCTTGAGAGGATAGCCGACCACTGCTCCAACGTAGGGGTTCACGTTATAAGCTACGGCGGCAGCGAAACCCTGGACCGCCACGAATACCTGCGCGAAATGCGCCGCAGGCAGAGCGCCGAGTATAAGCGCAAGTTTGAGATGTACGACCACAAGTATTACGACAGGATAGCGGACGGCCTCTAACCGCGCGGGGCCGACCCGTATGGGAACGCCGACATGCCGCCCTTGGCCGAACGCTTTATTATAACCAAAAAAGATAACCAAAAAAGTTGTCATAGCTTTGTAATAAATAGCCTGAAAAATTAAAATTTACCGGTAAAAGTCACAATTTTGTCCCCGGAATTGACTTTAAAGTGCCGGTGTGATAGTATGATTAACCAGAGGGGAATTGCCATAAAATTACATTTTATATCCCGCGCAAGCTATATATTCCCCCTCGATGTAAACGGAACACATAAAATAACGTTTGATCAGGAGGAACAAAAATGAAGAGAATTCTCGCTTTGATTCTTGCCCTTACCCTTTCCCTTGCCGTGGCGGCCTGCGCTCCCGCCGCCGACGCTCCGGCCTCGTCCGCCGCTACCGACCCGTCCGCCGCTCCCGACGCCTCCGAGCCCGCCGACGCCTCCCAGCCTGCCGACGCCTCTGAGCCCGCCGACGCCCCCGCCGACGGTGCCGAGCTTGCCCTTATCACCGATCTCGGCACCATTGACGACAAGAGCTTTAATCAGGGCGCGTGGGAGGGCCTTGTGCAGTACGCCGAGGAAAACGGCATAAGCCACAAGTACTACCAGCCCACCGAGCAGAGCACCGACGCTTACCTCACAGCCATCGGGCTTGCCATCACCGGCGGCGCAAAGCTTATCGTAACCCCCGGCTATTTGTTCGAGGAGCCCATCTTCCTAGCCCAGGAAATGTACCCCGAGGTTACCTTTGTACTGCTTGACGGCGAGCCCCGCAACGCCGACTATTCCGAATACCGCACCGACGCCAACGCGGTGGCTATCCTTTACGCCGAAGAGCAGGCCGGCTTCCTCGCGGGCTATGCCGCGGTTAAGGACGGCAACACCAGCCTGGGCTTTATGGGCGGCATGTCTGTTCCTGCAGTTATTCGCTATGGCTACGGCTTTGTGCAGGGCGCCGAGCAGGCCGCCACCGAGCTGGGCCTTGCCGCAGGCTCTATAACCATGAACTACCACTACACCGGCGACTTTGCCGCCACCCCCGAGACTCAGGCCATGGCCGCCTCCTGGTATCAGGGCGGAACACAGATCATATTTGCCTGCGGCGGCGCTGTCGGCAACTCCGTTATGGCCGCTGCCGAGGCTGCCGGCGCAAAGGTTATCGGCGTAGACAAAGATCAGTCGGGCGAGTCGGACACCGTTATCACCTCGGCCGTGAAGGGCCTTGGCGCCTCGGTCTACTCGGCTATATCCGATTTCTACGCGGGCGGCTTCCCCGGCGGGACCACCCAGATTTTTGACGCCGCCACCAACGGCGTAGGCCTCCCCATGGCGACCTCTAAGTTTGAGACCTTTGCCCAAGCCGATTACGACGCGATTTTTGGGCAGCTGGCCTCGGGCTCCATCACTCTGACAAAGGATACCGACGTAACCCAAGTGACCGAGATTGCCACTACCTGCGTTGCGATTACCGTAATTTAAGAGACGCTAAAAACGGCCGCAAACCCCCTGGCTTTTATGGCCGGGGGGTTTGTCGGGTTTAACAGAGGCTGACGGCTCAGGCTAAACGGCTATACGGGCTTGCCGCCGGAGGTAAAAAGTGCTAAAATATATATAGTCGATCAACTTGAAAACCGAACAGTCTTTACGGT
>JAITVF010000064.1 GCA_031285945.1 Oscillospiraceae bacterium | reverse complement strand
ACTATATAACAAGAACACCTACCGGCAAAGGCTTGCTTATAGCGGGCATGGCCATCCGGCTCGCCACCTGCGGGTGGCAACCGCCGGATATGGCCGATAGAGCAATGCGCGCCATACGGCATCGAATTCCCGGTTATTTTGGCGCATTGCTCTAATCCGCCGCGTATCGCCTCACGGCGCTATTTTTAGGGCTTCGTAAGCGCCCTGCATCCCCCTTTTTTTGGTATAAAATACGGACTAATCGGCATATTGACGAAAAAAGTTTGTTATTTCCAGTGTTTTTTTCATATGCATGTTGCAAAATAGTGTTTTTTTAGGTAAAATAGAATAGAATTGAATCTGGCGATCATACAAAATGACTATTTTGCAGTGAACGGGAATGAGGGGTAACTAATATGTCGAACAGGCTGTTTCAACGAATAGTACATCAGATGCGTGAATCGGTCGACCGGGTTATCGGCGTTGTGGACGACACCGCGACAGTTATAGCGTGCAGCGATTTGACAAGGATCGGCGAAACCTTTGAATACCTTCTGCTTGGTTCTGGCGATTCCGGCGATGTTTTTGTGCGGGACAGCTACAGCTTTAAATCCTTCGGCACCCTGCAAAAGCCCGAGTTTGCCATTTTTGTGGAAGGCTCCGACGATGTCGCGGGGCAGTTCTGCAATGTCCTGGCCATATCCTTCGCCAGCATCAAGCAGTATTACGACGAGAAGTACGACCGCTCTAACTTTATTAAAAACGTAATACTGGATAACATACTGCCGGGGGATATCTATATCAAGGCAAGGGAGCTCCATTTTAATATCGACGCCTCCCGGGTTGCCTTGCTCATACGTATCGTATCGGCTAACGACATTTCCGCCTTCGAGGTTATACAGAACCTTTTCCCCGACAAGCAGAAGGATTTTGTATTCAACATCAACGAGTCGGATATAGTGCTCGTAAAGGAAATCAAGGCGGGGATCGACTCGAGGGATCTTGAAAAGCTGGCGCGCTCTATTGTCGATACCCTGGGCAGCGAGTTTTACACCAAGGTGGTCATAGGCATAGGCACCGCCGTTATCGGCGTTAAGGATCTGGCCAAAAGCTTTAAAGAAAGCCAGGTGGCTCTTGAGGTCGGCAAGGTTTTCGATACCGAAAAGAGCATAGTCTCCTACGACAATCTGGGTATAGCCCGGCTTATTTACCAGCTGCCCACCACCCTTTGCGATATGTTTTTGCGCGAGGTCTTCCGCAAGGGCTCCATCGAAAGCCTGGATCACGAAACCCTGTTTACTATCCAGAAATTTTTCGAGAATAACCTAAACGTTTCCGAAACCAGCCGCAAGCTCTTTGTTCACCGCAACACCCTGGTTTACCGGCTGGAAAAAATACGCAAGCTCACGGGGCTTGACCTGCGGGAGTTTGACCACGCCATAATCTTTAAGGTGGCTCTCATGGTCAAAAAATACCTCAACGCAAACCCCGTAAAATACTAATTTTTCAGGTAAGCGTTGAACCGGCGTTTGCCTGAAGAGCAAAAAAGGGCGATAGCTTGTGATAGAATTTACAAATGTCTCTAAAACCTATAAAAACGGCACCCCCGCCCTACAGAACGTGAGCTTTAAGGTGGAAAAAGGCGAGTTTGTCTTTATTGTGGGCTCCTCCGGCGCGGGCAAAAGCACCATTATCAAGACCATACTGCGAGAAGAGGTTCCCTCCTCGGGTATGGTTATGGTCAACGGCTCTAATCTTATAAGAATGCGCAGGCGCCAGATTCCCAAATACCGGCGCTCCTTAGGCGTTGTGTTTCAGGATTTCCGGCTTATCCCCAATATGAGCGTATACGATAACGTGGCCTTTGCCCTGCGGGTAACAAACGTGGTCTCGCGTGAGGTTCGCTCCCGCGTACCCTATGTGCTCAAGCTTTTGGGGCTGGCGGGCAAAGCCAAATCTATGCCCGACCAGATTTCGGGCGGCGAGCAGCAGCGGGTGGCGCTGGCGAGGGCCCTGGTAAACAACCCCGCCATAATTATAGCCGACGAGCCCACCGGCAATATCGACCCCGAGCTTTCCTTTGAAATTATCGATCTGCTCTCAGAGATAAACATTCAGGGCGGCACGACCATACTGATGGTCACCCACGAGCACGAGCTTGTCTCTTACTTTAACAAGCGGGTTATAAATATAGAGGACGGCCGCATCCGGTCAGACACCAGGGCCGCTGGGGGCGGCGAGCTGTTTACCGGCGCCGACGTTATGGCCACCCACGCGCGCGAGCTCCCCAGCCGCCAGCTCGCGATCGATTTTTCGGACACCACGCCGCGAAGCCTCATGGACGATTACGAAGCCCGCAAGCGCCGCGAAGCGCGCGAAGCGGCGAGGAGGAGGCCATGAGGCTTAACAACTTCGGGTACCTGTTTAAGGAGGGCGCCCGGAACATAGTATACAACAAGCTTATGAGCTTTGCCTGTATCGGCGTGCTTATGGCCTGCCTGCTGCTTATAGGCGGGGCGGCCATGCTCAGCCTCAACGTGAGCGCCGTCTTCGATTATGTCGAGGCCCAGAACGAGGTCTTTGTAGACCTGGAGGCGGACGTGGAGGGCCCCGATCTCGAAATCGTGGAGCTTGGGATATCCAGCATGGAAAATATAGCCCGCTACCTTTTTATCTCCAGGGAGGAAGCCCTCGCCGAGCAGATTTCTGAGATGGGGGAGGACGGCGCGGTTCTCTCCGGCCTGCTGGGTGAGAATAATCCCCTGCCCGACCGCTTTATAGTACAGGTCGCTAACCTTGAGTATATGGAGGATACCGCGGCCCGCCTAAGGGAGCTTGGCGGGGTGGAAAAGGTAACGGCGCCCAGCGACGTGGCCTCCATCCTGGTGGGGGTGCGCCACATCATTACGGTGGCCGGCGCGGGCCTTGTGCTTATTCTTGTGATCGTGAGCGTAGTGATTATAACTAATACAATAAAGCTGACCATAGTCTCCCGCCGCAGGGAGATTTCAATAATGAAATATGTCGGCGCGACCGACGCCTTTATAAGAATGCCCTTTCTTGTAGAGGGCGTAATAATCGGGCTTTTGGCCGCGATTCTGGCCTTTTTGCTCTTAGGCTTCGGCTACACCTTTCTTCTTGACTGGATAAGCGAAAACCTGGGCGCCGCCATTGGCGGGGCTCTTGGCGGGGCCCTTGGCGGCGCCTTTGAAAAGGCGGTGGATTTCTGGGGGATTGCTCACTATATCTTTGGCGGCTTTGCGGCCCTGGGGGTTCTTGTGGGCATGATGGGCAGCGGCATATTTGTCCGCCGCTATATGAAGGTCTGATACTGTTATTGGGCAAAATAAACATCGGGGGTTTGTTGTATTATGGTAAAAAATAAAAATTTGAGGCGCTGTTTTACGGCTCTGCTTCTTTGCGTTTTAACCGTGGCGGGAACCGTTCTGCCCTCGGGCCAGGCTTTTGCGTCGAGCTATCAGTCCGAGATAAACGCCATAAACCAAACCCTTGACCGCCTCAAGGAAGAGCAGCAGGCCATCAAGGACTCGATAGCGGGCGCGAAAACCCAAAAGGCGCAGGAGGAGCAAAAGCGCGGCTACATCGATCAGGAAATAAAGCTCACAAAGGACGAGATCACCATTCTGCTTGAAAAAATCGACCTTATGGAGCAGCACATACAGGATAAGAAAACCGATATTTCCGGCAAGGAAAAAGAGATCGAGGCAAACTACAACGTTTTTCTCCAGCGGATGCGGGTCATGTATATGTACGACGACACCACAACCCTGGGCCTTTTGCTGGGAGCGGACAGCTACGCCAGATTTTTGACCAACGCCGACAATATGGCCAGGGTAGCCGAGCACGACCGGCTACTGCTGCAGGCGCTCTCAAGCCAGCTCCTTGCGCTCGAGGAGGCAAAGTCCGAGCTGGACGCAAGCCTTGCGGGCCTTGAGGAGGACAGATCCTCCTACGAGGAAAAGAACCATACTTTAAACGGCCAGCTCCAGGCCGCCAACCTGCGCATACAGAGCCTCGCGGACATGGAATCCGAATTCCTGGCCGACCTTGAGAAGAACCAGGCCAATCAGGCCGCCATGCAAAAGGAGCTCGAGGATATCTATGCCCGCATTCAGTGGGATCAGAGCGCCTATGTCGGCGGCGAGATGGCCTGGCCGGTGCCTAACTTTACCAGAATATCCTCCGAATATGGCTGGCGCTTTAACAATAAGGACTTCCACACGGGCATCGACATAGCCGGCCCCTCGGCCTCGGGGCAGGGCATATACGGCGCGCAGGTAGCCTGCGCCAACGGCGGCACGGTAAAGTACACCAACTGGACCTACTCCCCCGGCTCTGGCTACGGCATATATATAATCGTAGACCACGGCGGCGGAGTTTCCACCCTTTACGGCCACCTCTCCAACATACTCGTAAAGGTGGGGGATTCGGTCTCAAGGGGGCAGCCCATAGGCGAGGTCGGCTCCACCGGCTGGTCTACCGGGCCCCACCTCCACTTTGAGGTTCGCGTAAACGGCGGCACCCACACCAACCCGAGGCCCTATATTTTTAGATAAAGGATTCATCTCATGAACAAAAGAGTTTCCCTGGGCTTTACGCTCGCGCTTATGATCCTGGTCGCCACCCTTACCTTTACCGCTACCTTCGACTATGTAAGCGGTCTGGTCGACGACCGGGTAAACAACCTGCGCGAAAGGGAAAGCACCCAAGATAAGCTTTCGGAAATAGACCGCGAGGTCAGGGCCAACTACAGCGGCGCGATAGACGAAACGGCCCTTCTCGACAGCTTGGCCAGGGGGTATCTGTCGGGAATAGGCGATAGCTACGCCGCCTATTACGACGCGAGAACCTACGAGCGCAGGCGCCGGCAGGAGGGCTCGGCGGCCGACATAGGCGCGCTGATAGAATCGGGGGCGGACGGCTACCTGCATGTGGTCGAGATTTACCCCGAATCCCCCGCGCAGTCAGCGGGAATGCTCGCCGGCGACCTTATAGTTAAAATGGACGACATTGACGTGACGGCCGAAAACAGCGCCCAAATGCTGAGCAATATCTCAGGCGAGGCCGCGACCGTAGTAACCCTTACGGTGCGCTCGGGCAACACCGACCGGGTCGTTGAGCTCCAGCGCCGGGTGGTCGCCACCCCTGTGGTATATTCCAAGCTGCTTGAAAATAACGTGGGCTATATCTGGATAAAGCAATTCAACCGCGACACCCAGGACCAGTTCAAGCGGGAGCGCGACCGGCTTGTGGCGGCCGGCGCACTTTCGATAATTTTTGACGTGCGCGACAATTCCGGCGAAAGCTTGGAGCAGACCTGCCGCATTCTGGATATGCTGGTTCCCGCGGGGCCGATAGTAAGCTGGGTTGATAAAAACGGCAATGTTGAGGTCAAGTTCGCCTCCGACGGTTACGAGATAAACCTGCCCACAGTCGTACTCATCAACGAAAACACCGCAAGCGGGGCCGAGCTTTTCGCCCAGGTGCTGCGCGACTACGATAAAGCCCGTATAGTAGGCGTTACCTCTGTGGGCAAGGGGGTAGCCCAGGAGGAGATTCCCCTTTCCGACGGCTCGGCTATTCTTATAACCGTCGCAACCCTTTTAACCCCGGGCGAGGTCGTCTTTCACGAGATAGGCGTGCGGCCCGACTACGAGGTAACGGCCGAGAACTGGGCAGGAATGACCCAGAGTAGGCTGAGCATGGACGCGGCCGATTTCGTAGCCTTTGACGCGCAGCTCAAAAAGGCGGCCGAGGTAGTGGTGGCCCTTCACCGCACCGGCGAGGCGAGGCAAGAGCAAAGCGAGGCCGAATCCTCCGAGGCGCCGCCCCCCGAGCCGTCTTTGCCGCAGGTCGCTCCCCCGCCCGTGGTCTCGGAGCCGGAAGAGTCTGAGCCCGAAGAGTCTGAGCCCGAGGAGTCCGAGCCGGAGGAGTCTGAGCCGGAGGAGGAATCCGAGCCCGGGGAATCGCAGCCGGAGGAAGAAGAATCACAGCCCGAACCGGAGGAATCACAGCGCCAATCTCAGCCCGACGAGGAAGAATCAGAAGCCGAGCAGGATTCGTCTTCCGGCAGCGGGGAAGACGAATAGCCCGCAAAGCAAGTATAATACGCCCCCTCTCCGCATAGGCTTTGGTAGATATGCGCAGGGGGGCGTGGCCTTTTGTTTGCCTGTATTATTTTTAGCCTCCCCCCAAAAGCGGCGGGAATAATCGAAGGACTCAGGCTCAGGCTTTTGGGGCCCGAGGTCGCGATTTCACAAGAGGAAGCCTTTGGCGAACGCTTTACCCTTATCACGGTAGCCCGCTGCCGGAATATCGCGTCGGGATGGAAGGCGGCGGAAAAGGCCCTTCCCCCCGGAGCAGGCTTTCTTATTTGCCCTAAGGGCATAGAGCCCCCCGAGCGCCTTGCGCCCCCGGATTTTACCCGCTATGAGCGGGCCTTGTTCGCCCGGGCGGCCTGTGAGCTCGCCGCCGGTACAATAATTCCCCCTTACCTGCGCACGGCCGGGCTATACGACCCCCACGCCCGCCATTTAAGCCTGCCCGGGGCTCTTTTGCGCAGCTATACCTCGGTGCGGGTACGCACGCGTGAGACAGCGCGCTACGAGGCTCTGGCCGAGCGGCTGCTCGAGGAGCTGGGCGCGCCGGTCACGGTGAGCGAAAACGCCTCGTTTGACGATTGCGCCATTATACTCTGCCCCGATTCAGACCTGCCCCAGCGGATAAACCCGCTGATTCCGGTGCTCAGCATGAGGCCCGCCCCGGGCGGTACGGTCTTTTCCGAGCCGGCGGCGGCCATAAGGGGCAGGGTTCCGCCCGGGATAGACCCGCGCCTGCTCGCGGGAGCTTTGTTCGAGCTAAGCCCTTGCGCCGCGCCGCTACTAGACGTAGCAAGCCTTACCCTTAACGGCAGGCGAATCCCTCTCGAGCGGGCAAAGGCGCTCGTAGGCGAGGCGCGGAAGGTCCGCGATAGAGCATATGCAGCAGCCGCGTATGAATAGATGCGATAGATGTAAAATTTCTTTTTGTTACTTGACAGGGGGGTGCGCTTTGACTATAATAGTCTGGTACTAAGAAGGGGCTCGGCGAAAATTTCAGGCTTGAGGCGTTTTCGGCAGTCCCGCAAACAGAGTGGGCGTCGTCCGGATGTGGCTATCCCGGGGGGCGTCGTTATTGCATTATAGAAAGGAGGCTATCCGGTGGCAGGCGAGATTCTGATCACACCCGAAGGCTACGAGCAGCTAAAATCAGAGCTCGAATTTTTGCGCACCGTGCGCCGCAGGGAAATCAGCGAAAAAATAAGAGTCGCCCGCGGATTCGGCGATCTCTCTGAAAACAGCGAATACGACGAGGCCAAGAACGATCAGGCCCTGGTCGAGGCAAAAATCGCAACCCTTGAAGACCAGCTTAAAAAAGCGCAGCTCATAAAGAAAGAGCATATCTCCACCGACGTTGTATCCATCGGCTCCACCGTCACCATTCTGGACGTTGAGTTCGATGAAAAGACCACCTAACGCATCACGAGCCCCTTAGAGTATGTTCACGCGGATATGGAAACCATAACCGACGAATCCCCCGTGGGCAAGGCCCTAATCGGTCACAGGGCGGGCGAAGAGGTCACCGTAACCGTGCCCAACGGCTCGACGGTGCAATACAGAATCCTGGAAATAAGCCTCTGATAAAAACCGATACATCGTCCGCCCGGAGCAACACGGCCCCGGGCGGATTAATTTTGCGCGACAGGCTGCGTAAGGCGCCGGGGCCTACAAGATAACCTCGAAGCCTTCTTCCTCGATCGCCGCCCTTATATCGTCCATGCCGATATCGGGGTTTTCTTCATACTCCGCGGTTTTGGCGGCAAGATCCACCGTAACCTTTTTTAGCCCAAGCCCTGTCAGGGCGGCCTCGACCGCTCCTTTGCAGTGCTCGCAGCTCATGTTGGCCACATTTATTGTTTGCATACGAGGGCTTCTCCTCTCTTTTTTTGCGGGCAAGCCCGCCGGCGCTATTCCCGCATTTCGCGGGCCTTGCGCTCTTCCTCCCCGAGCTTTTGGCGCAGCCTTTTAGCCATGTGCTTTTCTTTAAAATATCTTAGATACCGCTTTTGCTCCCTGAGCAGGGCCGCCAGGGCGTCGCGGTAGCGCAGCTCGCCGGGAGCAAGGCGGATAGCCTCTTCCATGCAGGCGACAGCCGATTCCCTGTCCGGCTCGGGAAGTATCTCGGCCATTATCAGCCCGCGTATATAAAAGTACGAGGCGTTGCCGCCGTTTATGGCGATTGCCCTGTCTATGGTTTCTAGGCAGGCCTGATCCCTTTTCAGGTACTGGTATTCGGCGGTGCGGGCAAGGGCCTCGTGGCAGGAGGCGTCCAGGGCGATCGCCCGCGAAAAGCAGCTAAGCGCCCCCTCGGCGTCCTTTTGCACTCGGCGGATATTCCCCAGCAGCAGGGGATAAGCGGCCTTATCCGGCGAGATTGCCATAGCCCTTTTGCAATACCCTGCCGCCGCCTCGGGGAGCCTCTCGCGAAAAACGAGCGCCAGTGAGCAGTATACCTCTTCTCGCTCGCCGCCTAAGGCTACGGCGGCGGCGACCGCCTCTTCCCCTTCGGCGTCCCGGCCCAGCCCGTGCAGAATCCTGGCCCGCCATACATGGTGGCCAAAGGTTCCGGGGTCAAGGGCTATGGCCTCGTCGATATACCTAAGGGCCATCTGCGGGTTTAGCTCGCATAAAAGCGAGGCCATCTTTACCCTGGCGGCGAGATGGTCGCGGTCTATAAGCAGAACGCGCCGGTAGCAGGCTATGGCGGGATAAATTTCGCCGTGCTCCTCCAAAAGCTCGGCCTTGCCGAACATGACGCTATAGGCCGAGTTATCCAGGGCTAGGGCGCTGTCGAAGGCTTCTATCGCCTCGGGGTAGCGGCTGCCGTCCCGGGCCAGAATTATGGCCTTATACGCGTAATATTTGGCCGTTTGGGGCGAAATATTTATCGCCCGGTCAAGATGCTCCAGCGCCCTTTTAGAATCCTTTTCGCACAGCCTTGCTATGCCGAAGTGCGCCGGGTGAAAGCCTTCGTCCTCCTCAAGGGCAAGCTCAAACTGGCGCAGGGCCTTTCCCCTTTCGCCGAGCGCGAGAAGAAGCTCGGCCCGCTCGCAGAGATATACGGGATTGCCCGGGAGTATTTCAAGCGCCCGGTTTATGTACATCATGGCTACCCTTTGGGCGTCGCCATCCAAAAGCTGGCGCAGCTCCTGAAGGGCGTCTAGGTTGACCTGATCGCCGCTAAGGGCCTCGCGCAGCTCACGGGCGGCCTCCAGGTTGCCGCCGAGGCTCGAGTATATAAGGGATTTTATATAGTAGTATTCGGCGCTTTGCGGGTTTTGGGCTATGGCGCGATTAATATACCCCAAGGCCGTTTGCGGCTCGGAATCCTTAAGAAGGCGGGCCAGCGCGTAAAGGGCTTCCTCGGCGGCCTGGTCAAGCCCGACCGCCATACGGTAGTGCTCAAGGGCCGAGGCTACGCTTCCGTTCCCCTCCAAAAGGCGGCCGAGAGTGGTCTGAAGCTCCGCGTTGCCGGGGTCGAGCCGGACGGCCCTGTCGTAGCAGTCGAGAATCCTTTCGTGAGAAACACCGGGCATACGAGAAAGAATCTCACCCTTTGCCTGATAGCAGTAAGGGTTTTTAGGCTCAAGCCGCAGAGCCTCTTCGTAGTGAGAAAGCGCCCTTGCGGGGTCCTCCTCCCGGTAGAGCCCGCCCATGGCCACGTGAGCCACCGCCGAGGAGCTATCGCGCAAAAGGGCTTCCTTATAAGCGGCCAGAGCCTCCTCCCGCCGCTCCAGCCTCAGGTAGCAGCGCCCTCTTCCTATATGATACTCCGGGTTTTCGGGCGCCAGCTCCGCAGCCTTTTCGTAGCAGGGCAAAGCGCGCTCGGGCTCCTCACGAATAAGAATTCGCCCTATGGCGGCGTACGCCTCGTGTGAGCCCTCGTCGAGCTCGAGATACGCTTTATACTGGCGGATTGCGCCGGATTCGTTCCCCGTTTTCTCAAGAAGCCTCGCCTTGAGCAGCGAGGCCTCGCGGTCCCCCGGCTCCCTGGCGGTAACCGAGCTTATAAAGCCGAGGGCGATTTCCGGCTGGTTGTCGGCGAGCAGCTGCGCCAGCCGCCGCTTTGCCGGCAGGTGGTTTTCGTTGAGGGCCACTACCCGCTGATACTGCACGACCGCCCCCAGCTCCTGGCCTGGGATTTCTTCGAGCATGGCCGCCTTGCCAAAGAGCAGGTCGGCGTTTAATGGGTCGATCCCCACGGCCTCGTCCAGAGCCGCGATAGCTTCGTCGTGGCGGCCCGCCGAGAAGAGTATCTTAGCCTTTACCTCTCTCAGGCTTACCTCGCCCGGCATTTGGGCGATTGTGGCGTCTATAACCTCCAAGGCCTTTTGGGGATCGCTTTTTGAGTAAACCGCCGCAAGGCTCGAGCTAGCCTGAAAGTTGCCCCGGTTTAATTCGAGCGCCCGCTCAAGGCTCTCAACCGACTCACGAACGCGGTTCAAATCCTGTAAAATCCAGCCCCGCAAAAGATGAGAGCCCGAGCTCAGCTGATCGGTCTTTACCATAAGGTCGGCGTAGCCAAGGGCCGACTCCAGGTTGCCGGCCTCTCTTGCCGCAAGAGCCTCACGTTTAAAGGCCTCGCCGTTATAGGCGGCGTTTTTTGCGCCCCGTTTTACCTCGGCCAAAAAGCCGGGGGTCGGGTGGTTTTTTATTAGCATTTAGAGATAATCGTCGTAAACCCCGGAAATAACCC
>JAITVF010000123.1 GCA_031285945.1 Oscillospiraceae bacterium | reverse complement strand
GACTCGTAGAGCTTTTCAATATGACTCCAAATATGTTCCGGAATACTTTCTTTAAATTCGTGAATCGATGGAGATTATGTCAATATAGTCCCCTTCGCTGCGCAAACAATTTGTACTTTTATATTATATCCGCAAAAGTATTTACATCTGGCATGTTTTGCGGTATACTTTTCTTGAAAGGCGGTGATATCTTGGTTCCAAGACCCAGTTATATCAATAAAGCGATGGCATACACGAATATGCCCTTTGTCAAGGTGCTCTCCGGCGTTCGCCGGTGCGGAAAATCTACGATTCTCAAAATGATTGCGGAAGAACTGCGTCGCCGCGGTGTGGCTGATGAAAAGATTTTGCCCTACAATTTTGATTCCCTGCAGCATGAGGATATCAAAACAGCGGCGCTCTTGTATGAAGAAGTGAAGCGGCGTCTCACGCCAAACGGGAAGACCTACCTGTTTCTGGATGAAATTCAGGAGGTGCAGTCTTGGGAAAAAGCGGTCAACTCTTTCATGACCGACTTCGACGTTGATATCTATGTGACCGGGTCCAATTCCCGCATGATGTCGTCCGAGATATCAACCTACCTGACGGGGCGGTATGTTTCGATCCAGGTATTCCCGCTTTCCTTCGCAGAGTATCTTGAGTTTCGTAAAGAATACGGTTCCCCGGGCTTATCCAGCCGAGAAGAATTTGTGCGATTCCTCCGTTTCGGCGGGTTTCCCGCCATCCACCTGCGCGAGTATGAACCTGACGAGGCATACGCGATTGTCCGGGATATCTATAACTCTACCGTCTTCACGGATATTGTAAAGCGGAATCAAATCCGCAAGGTTGATCAGCTTGAGCGTATAGTGCGGTTTTCTTTTGACAATGTCGGGCGGACGTTTTCGGCCGCGTCCATCGCTAAATATTTGAAAAGTGAGCAGCGTTCCGTGGATAACGAGACAGTGTACAGCTATCTGAATAAGCTGGAAGGCGCGTTTATCCTGCACCGCTGCTCCCGATATGATATTGGTGGCAAGGAGCTTCTAAAGACGCAGGAGAAGTTTTACCTCAGTGATCCCGCCTTTCGTCACGCCGTGCTCGGCTACACGCCCGGCAGCGTATCCGCCATGCTGGAGAATCTGGTGTATCTCGAGCTGATCCGGCGGGGCTATGAGGTCTGCGTCGGCAAAATCGGCGACGCGGAGATTGATTTTGTCGCAACAAGGCAGGAAGATAAGCTGTATATCCAAATCGCGGAGCGGATTGAGCGGGAGGCCACCGAGCAGAGGGAGTACGGAAGGCTTCTCGGGATTGCCGATAATTACCCCAAATATGTCCTGCGAGCCGATGAGTTTGCGGGCGGTAACTATCAAGGCATTAAGACGATGCATATTGCTGATTTTCTTTTGAGTCAGGATTATTGATGTTTAAATCCGCATAGTCATCAGCAATTTTCACTTCTGGTTTCCATATGCATCAGGGACAGCCTCGATTACCGCAACCCCACCCCCGACGAAATGCAGGAAAGAATTTTAAGGAGACTGCGCAACGGCTCCATAATGCTCTTTCACAGCGGCGCAAAAAACACGCCCGACGCCCTGCCACAGATTATAGAGGCCATACGCGCCGAGGGCTACGATTTCGCAACTGTCTCCGAGCTTATACACCCAAGACCCTATACCGTGGATTTTGAGGGGAGACAGCATAAGGGCGGCTAGGGGCGTTCCTCACGCCCTGACCACAACCCGCCGCTCGCCGAATATCGCGGCCCCCGCCGGCTCAAACGCCGGCGGGGTTTTTTCTGTAAATACAAGAACACCTTCCTCGTAAATGCGCATATCCACAGATCTCGAGGGCGGAGCCTCGCGCTCGTATTTTTCCCGCGACTTTATTATTCTTATCCTGTCCTCTCCCGCAATCAGCTCAACCTCCCCCGTTGGGGAAACCGACACTTTTACGCTGTCCAGAAGGGTAATATCCGCGTAACCCGAGGAAGCCACCTCAGCGCCGGGAAGAGCCAAGCGCATCTGCCCCAGAACATAATCGTCTCCGGGGCCTGTTATCAGCCCTCCGGGATAGCGCTCCGCAAGCCGGATAAGCCCCGAGGTCACCTGCTCGGGGCAGTCGAAGGCTATAATAGCGTCAACTCTTTTTATCCCCCGGTACCCGAGATAGCTAATAAGCTGTGAAATCTCATACTGATCGGGCGTTCCCACCACCGCGGCGGCGTCCCCCCGTATCAAAACCGTCGGGCCCGACTCGTTAAGGGCAATGATCTCCACCTGATTTACGGAGGAAACCGCGTCCATCGCGCTCCCCAGAGAAAACACGGCGACCAGCAGCGCCGAGGCGTAAGACCACAGCGCCTTTTCCGCCCGCCACTTAATAAGCAGAATAATCATAATAACGGCGGCTATAAAGAAGACCACCCGCCATAAATCATCCAGGGAAAATACAAGGGGGATTTTCGCCATAAGCCGGGATATGGAAATTATAAGCCTGATGCATATGGTCGAAACCGCCGCGAATGGCGCAATGATAACAGTGGGTAAACTAGCGCAGGCAATTCCGCTCAGCAGCGAAACGGTCGCAAGGGGAGCGATCAGAACGTTAGATACCGGCGACACGAGCGAGGCCCATCCGCCTGTCAGGAGCAAAACGGGCAAGGAAAAGGCATAGGCGCTCAGAGACGTAGCCCCCGCCCCCCAAAAGATTCTCGCCAAGAGCTTAACGGCGGGCCCCGCGCCGCTGTAGAGCTCTCTTACCTTGCCGCGAAGCGGCTTTGAAAGAACGGCTATTCCGGCGGTAGAGGACGCGCTCAGCCACAGCCCGCCCGACAGCAGCCAGAAGGGCCTCGCGGCGGATATGACAATCAGCGAAAAGCCCAGAGAATTTAGCGAATCTCCGCGCCTTGAAAGAATATCCCCCAAAAGAACAATCAGCGTCATAATAAGCGCCCGTGTAAGCGAAGGCGAAAAACCCGTGAGAAAGGCAAAGAATACCGCGCCGGCGGCCGAAACCGCCGCCCGCAGCCTCTTTGGCGCCCCAAGCCGGGTCAAAAGCGCGCCCAGACAGCCCACCACTATTGAAAGATGAAGCCCCGACACCGACATAAGATGAACCGTACCCGCCCTGTTAAGGGCCTCAGCGTCCTCGGTATCCATACGGGAGCGGTCGCCCAGAACCATCCCCGACTGAACCGCGGCAATTTCGGCGGGCAGGCTGTCGGCAAGATTCCCGATCATCCTCTCCCGCAGCAATATCGCGGCGCGGGTAATACTCCCCCAAAGCCCCGGCTCGTTATATTCCTCCCAGGATATCAGCGTGGAGGATACGATAATCCCCCGTGAACGATAATAGCTTACCCCGCCCGTCAGGGGGCTCAGGCGCACCCTGCACAACACGGCGTCTCCCGGCAGGCACTCAAGCTCGCCGTATCCCCGAACGCGAAGGGCCGTATCGGGAAGGCCCGCCTCCACAAAGCTGCCTTCTATAAAAAACGTATAGCCAGGAGCGGAAAGCCGCGCCTCGGTAACAACTCCCGCAACGGTAACAATCTCGCCGCCTCGCGCTCCTTCTTCAAGGGGACGCGCGCTGCGCCTTTCCCATAAAACCTGATTGGCCAGAGCGGCCGCAAGGCTTAGCAGCACAACGGGAAGAATGATCGTCTCTTTTTTTGCCACCGCTATCACGGCCCCCGCCGCGCCGCAGGCGGCCGAGACCAAAAGGGCGGGCATAGGTATAACAAAAGCCGCCCATGTCCCCAGGGCAAAGCTGAGCCCGACCGTCAAAAGCGGCCGCTTCACGGCTTAACCACCTTTTGAGCGAACAGACGCCCCCGGCCGTCCGCGAATTTAATAAGCCCTAATTGCCGTCCGGCGGCTTGTTGGGCAAAATACAAAAGGGATGGCCCGCGGGGTCGAGCAGAACCCGCCAGTAATCCACAAGCTGCACCGGCGATAACGCGGCCCCGAGTGAAAGCGCGTACTCTACCGCCGGGGCAACCTCGTCCACATAAAAATCCAAGTGGAGCATCTGCTGCTGGCTGTCCTTTTCGGCGGGCCATACCGGCCTTAAGTAGTGTTCCGCCTGCTGGAAAACCAGAGGCGTTCCCTCGTCCTTTTCGCTTTTGACTATGATCCACTCTTCGTCGTAGCGTATCTTCTCCCAGCCGAGAAGGCTGCTGTAAAAATCCGAAAGAGCCTCCGAATTATCAGAATCGAGAACAATCGCGCCCATTTTAATGTCCATTACGCTTCCTCCGTTAGGGCTTGTTTTCATGCAAAAGCTACGCCCGACACAAAAAGCGGGAAAAGAAATCCCCGCCTTATTACCCGCGTTTATTCGCCCGCGCCTATGAACGCCGCCCTCTAAATCCTGATATCCAGCCCAAAGGCCTGCTTATCGAACTCGCGCTCAAAGCGGGACATGAGGGTCACCGTCTTCTCGCTGAGGTTGCCCAGCCTTACCTTGAAGTGGAGGTCGTCCTTGCCGCCGTCCTTGCGATAGGCGCCCCTCGCCACCATTTCACCCTTTTTATCTATTGAAAAGCCCACTGTCCTCAGCACAAGGCTCGAGTCCTCGTCAAAGCGCCCGACAATCGCGTCCGAGACGGCCGGCAGCTCCTTAAGCCGCTTTTCAAGCCTTGTTGCCATGGCCTCGTCCGAGCCCGCCCCGATCATGACCTCGTCGGCTATAAGAACATCGGTTTTAGAGTCTAGAGCTGCGGGCGGGGGAAGGCTGAGCTGCTTGGGCGATTTATAATCGTCCATCTTTATGCGCAGCCTCGAGAACTTAGCGTTTACCGCGCCGAAGTATGCGCTGGAAAGATACCGGTCCCTGCCGGCCGTATTAATAAAAGTCCGCCCGTTGGGCCCTATAACCACCGCGCTCATCTCCCTTTATCAGGCAAGCCTGATATCGTCTTCTTTATATATCGGCCGCAAAGCGCTTTTTCTTTATAAATTAGAGCATATCTATTTACCTGTGTGTCTCCCCCCGAAGGGGGGGGGGGGGGGAGACA
>JAITVF010000191.1 GCA_031285945.1 Oscillospiraceae bacterium | reverse complement strand
GTGCTTTTGCCTAAAATTTTGCCAGATTTTGTGTGAGGAGGACGCCGTTTGGCCGACGCCAAGGAAGGACGACAAGCTCAAAATACGCAAAATTTGGCAAAATAACGAGCATGGGTTATTTATCAAGCAAGCCATAAAGCATTTATTCAAAACTTTTCATGTTTTGCCTTCTATTTGTGACTTGAATCTTGGGCTTAAAACGATTATTATATTATAGGATCTTTTTGTGATGTTGTCACGATTTTGGAAGGTGAATATATGAGCGTTAAGACTCTTTGCCTGCGCTGCATGTCCGACACGGAGGACGGCAGCCGCTGCGCCGCCTGCGGATGGACCACCGACGCGGCATATGATATACAGTATATTAAGCCGGGTACCGTTCTCGCGGGGCGGTACCTTACCGGCTGTTACGCGCGCAAAAACGGCGAGGGCGCCGTTTACGCGGGTTACGACAGCGCCGCCGGCAAAAAGGTGTGGATACGCGAGTATTTCCCCATGACAATTGCTCAGCGCTCTTTGGATACCGGCAAGATAACCCCGCTTGGGGGCTGCGGCGCGCAGTATAAGGCGCTGATGTCCGACTTTGTGGATATCTGCAACGATATTAAAAGGCTCGGGGTAACGGAGCCGGTCGTGCCCATAGAGAACGTTTTTTCCGAGAATAACACTGTTTACGCGATATATACGGGGCTTGACGTTGTTCCCCTCGAGTCTTTTTTGAAGAATAAGGGCGGCGTGCTTGACTATAACCGCGCAATCTCGCTCATTTTGCCTGTTTGCAACGCGCTGGGAATACTTCACAATCACGGGCAGATTCACCGCGGTATTTCGCCCCACACTATTTACGCCGACAAAAACGGCGGCCTTTATCTGTGGGATTTTGCGCTGAGCGCCACCAGAACCTCTGGCAGCGAGCTGGACGCCGAGCTATTTAGCGGATATACAGCCCCTGAGCAATACTCGCCAAACGGCTGGCAGGGCAGCTGGACCGACGTATACGCTATGGGCGCCCTCTTCTACAGGACAATTACGGGCATTGTGCCGCCAAGGTCCACCCGGGTTGGCGCCGATCGCCCCCTGAGGGCGGTTAAGGAGCTGCGGCCCGAGGTGCCTGACTATATTTCCGATACTATTTCAGAGGCAATGGCCACGTCGACCGAAGAGCGAATCCAGACAATACAGACCTTCGGAGCCCGTCTGGTGGAGGCTGAGCTCAGCAGCACCGCCGTTTACGACGTGGGACGGGTGGTCCGCGAGGTTTCGGGGGGAAACGTGAGACGCAGGAAGAAAAAAAACGGGGATTTTAGGCTCGTTATGCTGGGCCTTGCCGCAATGCTGGTTGTTCTTTGCGGTATTATCGTATATCTTTACATGTCGGGTATATTCGGAACTCCCGGGGTGGCCGGCCCCGCCGGCGAGGAGCCTGTTTCGGAGCCGGCGGACGAGGGAACGGGGCTTATGGCCGGCGAGGTGCCAAGGGTCATAGGCCGAACCTACAACGAGGTTATAGCCGACACGGAGCTTTTGGGAACCTTTACCTTCTCCCTTAAGGAGGTACACGACGATAACGTACCCGAGGGCACCATCTTTAATCAGGTCCCCTCGGAGGGAACCCCGATACTGGGCGGCGCTACGGTGGTGGTTTATGTGAGCGTGGGCGCCGAAAGCGTAAAGGTGCCCGATATCCTGGGCCTGGAGCTCGAGGACGCCCTGAGGGCCTTAGCCGAGGCGGATATACTCAACACCAACCCCATCCCCAAGTACGCGGCCTCGGCCCGGCCCGGCGAGGTGCTCAGCGTGATCCCAAGCGCAGGCAGTGAGTTCGACCCCAAAAAAGATACCCTGATAGTCTTTTACGCGCAGGAAAGCTCAGTAGACGCCGGCAGGCCGAGCTCCGGCTCCTCGGGTTCCTCGGGCCGCGCGAATGAAGACGAGCTTGACCCCGAGGATTATTACGACTCCGAAACCGGGACGTATTTGCCTGGCTTTTTTGACTGAGTAAAAATAATACATTATCGCCGGGAGAGGATTTTATTGTCAGGACATTCCAAGTGGAGCACTATTAAGCGCAAAAAGGGAAAGACCGACGCCGAGCGGGCAAAAATTTTCACCAAGGTGGGCCGCGAGATCGCGGTGGCTGTCCGCGAGGGCGGCAACGACCCAAGCTCAAACGGCAAGCTGCGCGATCTTATAGCCAAGGCTAAATCCCTCAACGTGCCCAACGAGAATATCGACAGGGCCATTAAAAAGGCCGGAACCGACAAGGCCGATTACGAGGCGATAATCTACGAGGGCTACGGCCCCTCCGGCGTCGCCGTTATGGTGAGCTGCCTGACCGATAACCGCAACCGTACCGCCGGCGACCTGCGCCATTTTTTCGACAAGTGCGGCGGCAACCTGGGCCAGAGCGGCAGCGTAGGCTACCTGTTCACCCAGCGCGGGGTGATCGTTCTTGAGGACGAGGGCCATAACGAGGACGCGCTTATGGAGCTTTGCCTTGAGGCCGGGGCCGAGGATTTTTCGCCTGAGGACGACGTCGTGGAGCTCTACACAGCGCCCGCCGAGCTTTCGGCCGCCCGCGAAAAGCTCGACGGGATGAAGAAAGCTATAGTTTCGGCCGAGGTAAGCTACATACCCTCCACCTGGGTTAAGCTGGATGAGGATAACAGGCTTAAAATGGAGCGGCTTCTCGAAATGCTCGAGGACAACGACGACGTTCAGGACGTTTATCATAATTGGGAGGAATAGGCTGTTTGCCGTTCTGAATACCTGTGTCTTTGCCCTTAATGTTTTCTACTGGAGCGATCAATTACTATCGGAGGTGGTCATGCAGGATGGCCGAATACATTAATCTTGAGGACGGAATTGGCAGGGTGATGGGTAATCGCAAGCTTTACCGGCGGATGCTTAAGCTTTTTTTGGAGGCCAAAGAGCCGGCCGAGCTCGAAAATGCCATAGCCGAAGGAAACAGCACCGCCGCGGGCGAGGCCGCCCACGCCATCAAGGGTATGACCGGCAACCTCGGAATGAGGCCCCTCTTTGATCTGAGCTCAAGGCTCACCGAGGAATGCAGGAACGGAACGGCTGATCCCGATACTGTGGCGGCCTTTCAGGAAGCGCTCAGGGGCACGCGGGAGGAAGCCGCCGCGGCCGCCGAGGAGCTGGAAGACTAAAGCTGAGTGCCTTATAAATAAA
>JAITVF010000189.1 GCA_031285945.1 Oscillospiraceae bacterium | reverse complement strand
CCGTGGCGGTTTTGCCCCACGCCCAAAGCCTCGCCGAGCTTGAGGAGACCTGGCTCGCCGTCTGCGCGCTCATGGACGGGCGAACGACGGGGGCTATGATAGGAGAAAAATTTGTTGAGGATATAGAAGACAGAATAAGCCAAATAGCCGCCGCTCCCGCCGAGGGGGAGCCCAAGCCCGCCATCTACCTGCGAATGCTCAACTATACGATAGCTACCGCCAACACCCTGGAGGGCGAGCTGCTCGAGCGTATCGGCTTTATAAACATAGCCGCCGGCCAGACCACCCGCTGGGCCTTCGACCCGGGGGAGGCGCAAAGCCCCGAGGGCCGCGCCCTGTTTGAATCGGTTGAGATGATCTTTTGCGACGAGCGGGACGTTTCGATAAAAATGCTTGAGCAAAGCGACTTTTACAGGGGCCTTAACTGTGTTCTAAAAGATTTATACATCTATATAGACTGCGCCGTCTTCGAGCGACAAAGCCTGCGGATGCTCGACCAGCTTGAGCTGATGGCGACGGGGAAATGACTTTATGAAGCTTTTGGCTATTGACGGCAACTCGGTTCTTAACCGCGCCTTTTACGGCATAAGGCTCCTCACCAATAAGGAGGGGGTGCCTACAAACGGAATTTACGGCTTTCTGACTATACTTCAACGGCTTTTGCAGGAGGTTGAGCCAACGGCCGTGGCGGTAGCCTTCGACCTGCCCGCCCCCACCTTCCGCCATAAAATGTACGATGGCTACAAGGCCCAGCGCAAGGGTATGCCCGATGACCTAGCCCGCCAGATGCCCCTTCTCAAGGAGCTTTTAACGGCACTTGGCTATAAAACTATAGAATGCGCGGGCTTTGAGGCCGACGATATTCTAGGCGCCCTTTCGCGCATGACGGGTGAAAATAATAACGGCAGCTGCGTTATAGCCACCGGCGACCGCGATTCCTTTCAGCTTATAGGGGGGGGGACCTCGGTGAGGCTCGCCTATACTAAGGGCGGGCGGGCTGTCTCAGAGCTTATGGACGAGGCCGCTATCGACGAGAAATACGGCCTTGCCCCACCCCGCCTTATCGACTTAAAGGCGCTTATGGGCGATTCTTCCGACAATGTTCCGGGCGTTCCCGGCGTGGGGGAAAAAACGGCCCTCACCCTGCTGCACGACTTTGGCAGCCTTGAGCGCATATACGAAAAGCTCGACGAGCTCCCCATACGCGACAGCCTGCGCGAAAAGCTCAGGGAAAATAAAGAGCTTGCCTTTTTAAGCCGGCGGCTCGTCACTATAGACCGTAACGCCCCCATCGGCGTAAGGCCCGAGGATTGCGTCCCCCAGGAGCCCGACAGGCAAAGGGCCTGGGAGCTTATGAGCCGTCTCGAGCTCTTTAGCCTGACCGAGCGCTTCGGGATAAAAAAGCCGGAGCAGGGAGAGGCGCCAAAAAGGGCTGAGGAAGAAGAACCGGCCGACTCAGAGCTTGCAATCTCCTTCGGGCCGCTGCCAGGGGAGCTTTTTTCGGGCAACAAGCCGGTCGACGTGCTATTCGACATTCATGAGGGCAATATCATAGCCTTTTGCGTAATCGGCGACAGGGCCCTTCATCTGGTGGATCAGGAGGCTTGTGAGAGGGCTAAAGAGCTGCTCGGGTCCAGGGCTCCCATCCGCACAAATCAGACTAAGGAGCTTCACCGCATAGCCCTGCGCGAGGGCTTTACCGCCGACGGAATAGTCTTTGACGCCGAGATCGCGGGCTATATCCTGAATCCCACGCAGAACGACTACACGATCGAGCGGCTTTCAGCCTCATATAAGACAAGGGCCCTTTCCATCGCGGGCTTTTTCGGGACCTTTGGCCCGCTTTTGGAGCGCTGCGCCCTTTTCTCGGGCCTGTGCGACGAGCTAGAGAGGCAGATCGCCGAAAACGGGCAGTATAAGCTCCTTCACGAGGTCGAGCTGCCACTCGCCAGGGTCCTGGCCGAGATGGAGCACACCGGCGTAGCTATAGACAATAAGGGCCTTATGGCCTACGGCGAGAGGCTGGATATCGAGATTGCCCGGTATCAGGCCAGCGTTTATCGCTACGCGGAAAAAGAATTTAACCTGAACTCCACAAAACAGCTGGGCGAGCTTTTATTCGATAAGCTTAATCTTCCGGCTAAAAAGAAGACCAAAACCGGCTACTCTACCGACGCGGAGGTTCTCGAGGGGCTCCTGGGCAAGCATCCGGTCGTGGGGGATATACTCGAGTACCGCAGGGCGGCAAAGCTTAAGTCCACCTATGTGGAGGGGCTTTTAAAGGTGACGGGCCCCGACGGCCGCATTCACACAAGCTTTCAGCAGACACTCACCCGCACCGGAAGAATCTCCTCCGCCGAGCCCAATATGCAGAATATTCCCGTGCGCACAGAGCTTGGCAGCGAGCTGAGGCGATTTTTTCGCGCGGAGGAGGGCTGGCTGCTTCTCGACGCCGACTATTCCCAGATCGAGCTCAGGGTACTCGCCCATATAGCCGACGACAAAAATATGATCGAGGCCTTTATAAGCGGCGAGGACATCCACACAAGAACCGCCTCGCAGGTGTTTGACATGCCGCCGGAGCTTGTTACCCCCGCAATGCGCGGCCGGGCAAAGGCCGTAAATTTTGGCATAGTTTACGGCATAGGGGCCTATTCCCTTTCAAGGGATATAGGCGTTTCTGTGGCTGAGGCGGATAAATATATCAAAGATTACCTCGAGAACTTTGCGGGAGTAAGGCGGTATATGGAGGAAACAGTAGAGTTTGGCGCCCGCAACGGCTATGTAAAAACCCTTATGAACCGCCGCCGGTACCTGCCCGAGCTTGCCTCCTCCCAGCGCCAGACAAAGGAGTTCGGTAAAAGGGTGGCCCTTAACACCCCTATTCAGGGAACCTCGGCCGATATAATAAAAGTAGCCATGGTAAACGTGCGCGACCGGCTTGTGCGCGAGGGGCTTTCCTCCCGGCTTATACTTCAGGTTCACGATGAGCTGATAGTCGAAAGCCCAAGGGAGGAATGCGACGCCGCCGCCAAAATACTTGAAGAAGAGATGGAAAAAGCCGCCGCCCTCAGCGTCCCTTTAATAGCGACGGTGGGCAGAGGCGGCAACTGGCTGGAGGCGAAGTAGCTTTTAGCTTTATCGGCTGTATATGCCGCCAATTTCCCCGGCGAGCCTCTCAAGCTCTACGTAGCGGCTCAGGGCGCCTGCCCTGCGGCGATATTCGGCGGCTCCCGCAAAGCCGTGAAAATACCAGGCTACATGCTTGCGGGCTTCCTTCATGGCTATATATTCGCCCTTATATTTTACGCTCAGCGCTATTTGGCGCAGCATTACGCCGATTCTTTCCTCCGGCTCGGGCGGGGGAAGCCTCTTGCCCCTTCTGAACCAGGAGTCAAGCTCCCTGAAAACCCAGGGGCTGCCCTGGGCGCCTCGGCCCACCATAACGAGATCGCAGCCGGTCTCATACATCCGCTCGGCGCTTTCTATGCAGGCAACGTCGCCGTTGCCTATGACGGGGATAGAAACCGCTCTTTTTACCGCGGCCACGGTCTCGTAATCGACTGGCGGGGCGTACATCTGGCTGCGGGTTCTGCCGTGAACGGTAACGGCGTCCGCCCCGTTTTCCTCGGCGATAAGGGCGATTTCAACAGCGTTGCGGTTTTGGGCGTCTTGGCCTGTGCGAATCTTTACCGTGACGGGCAGCCTGGTAGCCGCCCTTGCCGCTCTTATAATTTCGCCCGCCAGCCGTGGATTTTTCATAAGCGAGCATCCGCTGCCGCCGCCCGCCACCTTGGGGGCGGGGCAGCCCATATTGATATCTATGGCGTCGGGTAAATACTCCTCGGCTATCGCGACTGCCCGCGCCATGGCGGCGGGGTCGTCGCCAAAAAGCTGGACGGCGCAGGGCCGTTCTCTTTCCCCGGCCATAAGGAGCTCCTTTGTCCGGCTGTTTTGATGGAGCATCCCCTTTGAGCTTGCCATCTCCCCCACCACATAGCAGGCGCCCATCTCTCGGCATATCTCCCTAAAGGCCCTGTCCGCCACCCCGGCCATGGGGGCAAGCGCCGCCGTTTTAGGAAGCTCCAGCGCGCCCAGGCGCATTCGTGATCACTCCGTTACGCAAAGTTACGCAAAAATATTTACGCGATCGAAATCTCCAAACGCTCAATACGCCTTTCGAGCGTGTCCACCCGGCGATCAAGCTCCCACTGCTTTTCATGGGAAAGCTTATAGCCGTCGAAGAGAGCCTCAATCTTTTTTGAGACGGTGTTCTCGATTAATATTTCCGTGTGGCGCCGGCTTTCGTCAACTATTTCCCGCACGTAATCTTTCGTGGCCAGGTTTTCAATTATTTCCCGCACGTAATCTTTCGTGGCCATGTTTTCAGCTATTTCCCGCACGTAATCTTTTGTGGCCATGTTTTCGAGGTCCTTCTTAGTGGCCATGTTTTCAGCTATTTCCCGCACGTAATCTTTTGTGGCCATCCCCTCGAGATCTTTCTTTGTGGCCATCCCCTCGAGATCTTTCTTCGTGGCCATGTTTT
>JAITVF010000180.1 GCA_031285945.1 Oscillospiraceae bacterium | reverse complement strand
CGGCCGGAATACCGCCCGAGGCCGTGATGAGGGGTCTTGCCTCCTGCCCGGGGATCCCCGGGCGAATTGAGATTTTGCCCACGGGAACCCCCTACACCGTTATCCGCGATTACGCGCATTCCCCCGACGGTCTCCAAAATATTCTCGAAACGGTCAAGGAGTTCGCGCCGGCCAGGGTGGTATGTCTTTTCGGGGCGGCCGGCAACCGCGACAGGACAAAGCGCCCCATAATGGGGGAGACGGTTTCGCGGCTTGCCGATTTCGTGATTGTAACCTCCGACAACCCGCGGGATGAGGAGCCAGGACAGATAATAAAGGACGTTATAACCGGCATTGAGGCGCACAGAACCCCCTATATAGCCATAACCGACCGCTACGACGCCATAAGGTGGGCGCTTGAGCACGCAAGGGACGACGACGTTGTAATTCTTGCCGGAAAGGGTCACGAGGACTATCAGGTTCTAAACTTCGGCACGATCAATTTTGACGAAAAGGTTATCGTTGAGGAGCTTCTCGGCAAAATACGAGGGGATAAAAAGGAGACCACATGAATCCGATTTCCATTCGGGATCTGGCCTTCGCGGCGGGGGCCGTCTGGCGGGGCGCGGATATGCCGATCGCGGATATCTGCACCGATACCCGAAAGCTTAGCCCCGGCTGCCTTTTCGTTGCCCTTACCGGCGAGAATTTCGACGGGCACGATTATATCGAGGCGGCCCTGTCAAAGGGCGCGGCGGCGGTTATTTCCCGGCGGCCCTATGAGGACCCAAGGGTGATGCCGGTAAAGGATACTAGGCTTTCACTTCTCGGGATAGCGGGCTACCGGCGGCGACTTATAGCTCCAACAGTTGTGGCGGTGACCGGAAGCGTTGGCAAGACCACCACCAAGGAAATGGCCGCGAGGGTGCTTTCAAGCTCTTACAAAACCATAAAAACCCCCGAAAATCTCAACAACGAGGTAGGCCTTTCAACTACGATACTGTCAATGCCCGAGGATACCGAGGCGGCCGTGCTGGAGCTGGGGATAGACGGCCCCGGCCAGATGGCTCCCCTGGCGCGCTGCGCCTCGCCCGACGTTGGAATCGTGACGGGGATAGGAATAACTCATCTAGCAAACTTTGGCTCCCGCGAGGCGCTCAGAAGGGAAAAGCTCAATATTCGCCTCGGCATGAAGGACGCATCCCCTCTTATCATCTGCGCGGATAACGATCAGCTCTTTGATTTTGACGATCAGAGGCTCAGGGTAATCCGCTACGGCTTTGAGAATACCGGCTGCGAGCTGCGCCTTACCGACCTTAAGCAAAAGGGCGGCGGCTGCGACTTCCGGATTTTGTGGGAGGGGAAGGAATACCCCGCAAGCCTTCCCGTCGCCGGAGTTCACAACGCTCTGGACGCTCTGGCGGCCTTTGGCGCGGGTGTCGCGCTGGGGGTGGATCCCATTCTCGCGGCAGGGGCGCTGGGGAGCTTCGAGCCGTGGGGCATGCGCCAGAAGATAGTTCGCCACAACGATTTTACGGTGGTGGAGGATTGCTACAACGCCGGCCCGGAATCGATGAGGGCGGCCATTAAAACCCTGGCCGGAATGGAGGGAGAGCGAAGGATAGCGATCCTTTCCGATATGCTGGAGCTGGGCTCCAAAGAGGGGGAGGAGCACCGCGCGGTGGGAGAATTCGCTGCGGTAGCCGGAATAGATATCCTCTTATGCACCGGGGCGCTGGCAAAAGAATACGAGATTGGGGCAAACGAAGCGGGCTTTGCCGGCGCTTTCCACTTTCTTGATCAGGAAACACTCTTCGCGTCTCTTAAGGATATCGTAAGGCCTGGCGACGTCCTCTGGGTAAAGGGGAGCCGGGGGATGCGCCTCGAAAATCTTCTGCGGCGCATCTACAGCCTTTAATCCGCCAATACTCATATCGTGAACCTATATCTTTCAAGAAATGGAGCAGGCCTATGGAAAGTACGCCGGTAGCGGTACCCGCAGTTTTGGCCTTCCTTATCACGGCGCTTACGGGTTTTTGGCTTATTCCCGTGCTGCGCAGACTCAAGTACGGCCAGACTATCCTGGAGATAGGCCCCAAGTGGCACTTAAAAAAGCAGGGGATACCCACCATGGGCGGAATTATGTTCATAGCCGGAATCGCCGTTTCGGTGCTGGTGGTTTTCTGGCTGCCCGCGGGTGGCGGGGGACTTGGCCTTACCGTAACGGTGCCTGAGGGTATGGGAATCATCCTGGGGCTTATAATGGCCCTGGCCTACGGAATGGTAGGCTTTGTGGACGATTACATCAAGGTGGTAAAAAAGCGCAACATGGGCCTTAACGCAAGGCAGAAGATGATGATGCAGTTCTTTATAGCCATACTCTACCTTACGGGGCTATATCTCGCCGGGGAGCGCTCGACCATAGTTTTTGTGCCGTTTATGGGCCAGTGGGATATGGGGCTTATTTATTACCCGCTCGCCACGCTGGGAATAGTTTACCTTGTAAACGTAGTCAACCTGACAGATGGAATCGACGGGCTTTGCTCCTCAGTCACCTTCGTGGCTGCTCTGGGCTTTTTGGGGATAGCGACCTTTATGCGGATGGAGGGCATGGTGATCCTGGCGGCCGCCCTCGCCGGCGGGACATTAGGGTTTTTAATGTGGAACTTCTATCCGGCCAGGGTTTTTATGGGGGACACGGGCTCCCTTTTCCTGGGGGGGATGGTTGTCGCCCTCGCCTTCGGGCTGGGAATCCCGGTGTTTTTGATTTTTATGGGGATCGTATATATACTCGAGGGGCTTTCGGTCCTCATTCAGGTAACGTGGTTTAAGATAACCAAGAAAAGATACGGCGAGGGAAGACGCGTCTTTAAAATGAGCCCCATACACCACCACTACGAGATGAAGGGCTGGAGCGAAACTAAAATAGTGGCGGTTTTTTCACTGATTGAAACTCTTGGTTGCCTCGCGGCCTTTTTCGCGGCGAGAATGATTTGAAGAAGATATATTGCACCAGCAGGGGAGGGGAAGAACGTTGGCTTCATTAGGCAGAGCCTCCGCGGGAGTCTTGCCGGCAAGGCGTGAAAAGTCCGGCTTCAGCCTTTTTGCTACCAAAGCGGGCGGCATTGACATGACGTTTATGATTCTTGTTATGCTTCTTTTAACCATAGGCCTTATGATGCTCTTTTCGGCCAGCTTTGCCAACGCCCTCTATTACCACGGCAATTCCTACCGGTTTATATTCAGCCAGCTTGTTTTCGCCATAATCGGCGTGGTGGCAATGATTGTAATTTCTACAATTAACCATAAGCTTCTCGAGGCTCTGGCCTGGCCCATAATGGCGGTCAGTATGCTGATGCTGGTTATAGTTCTTTTCTTCCCGCCGCTTAACAACGCGAGGCGCTGGATCCAGCTGGGCTTTACCAATATACAGCCCTCCGAGATTGCGAAGTTTGCCGTAGTGGTTCTTTTCGCGAGGATGTCGGTGAGATATCAGGATAAAATGAAAACCTTCCGGTACGGGGTTTTGCCCTTTTTGTCGGTGCTGGTCATTCTCGCGGCTCTTATAGTCATAGAGCCGCACCTTTCGGGCACGGTTCTGGTTCTCGCCATAGGCGCCATCATGATGATAATCGGCGGAACAAACATGAAGTGGTTCGGCCTTGCCGCTGTAATCGGCGTTATCGGCATAGGGATACTAATTATGATTCCCGGCTTTATCGAGTACGCGGGCGAGCGGCTGTCTGTCTGGATCGATCCATTTTCAGACCCCAGGGACGCGGGCTTTCAGACAATACAGTCCCTTTACGCCATAGGCTCTGGCGGGGGAATGGGCCTTGGAATCGGCAACTCCCGCCAGAAATACCTATACCTGCCCGAGCCCCAGAATGATTTTATCTTTTCCATCGTCTGCGAGGAGCTGGGCTTTGTGGGCGCCACCCTGATAATTCTTCTCTTTGCCCTTTTGGTCTGGCGCGGCTTTGTAATCGGGATGCGCTGCCGCGACCGGTTCGGCGCGATGGTTGCGGTTGGGCTTACGGCCCAGGTGGGGCTTCAGACCATTCTCAACATTATGGTGGTAACCAATACCCTGCCCAACACCGGCGTTTCGCTGCCGTTTTTCTCCTACGGCGGATCGTCCCTGGTTATGCTGTTGGCCCAGATGGGCGTGGTGCTCTCAATCTCACGCCAGACCGCCATGGAAAAGTACTGATACCTGGAGGATGCCCCTATGCCGATAAGAATACTCTTTGCCTGCGGCGGCACCGCGGGGCACATAAACCCGGCGCTGGCGGTCGCGGGCCTGATGAGGGAGCGACACCCCGGAGCGGATATACTCTTCGCCGGGAATCCCTCGGGGATGGAGGCGACCCTCATACCCGAGGCAGGCTACGGCTTCGCCCCCATAGAGGTGCTGGGCTTTCAGAGAAGGCTTAGCTTTCGCAACATTAAAAACAACCTGCGGGCGGCGGCGTATCTTATGAGCGCGTCGGGTAAGGCCGAGAGGATCATACGCGATTTTTCCCCCGATATCTGCCTTGGAACCGGCGGCTATGTGAGCGGGCCTGTGCTGCGAAAGGCGGCCAGGATGAAGATTCCGACCCTTACCCACGAATCCAACGCCTTTCCCGGCATAACAACAAAGCTGCTCAGCCGCTGCGTGGATAAGGTGCTCATACCCTACCCCGAGGTGGCTAAAAGGCTGCCAAAGGGCTGCAAGCCGGTGGTCACCGGCAACCCCGTACGCCGTGAGATTCTTTTGGCGGACCGGGCTGCCGCCCGCCGCAGGCTGGGGGTGGGCGAGAGAATCTGCCTTTTGAGCTTTGGCGGAAGCCTTGGCGCCGCCCGAGTCAACGAGGCGGTAGCCGAGCTGATCGCGGCCACGCGGCCCGGGGGTAAGCTTCACCACATCCACGCGACGGGGCGCTATGGTGAGGCTGACTTCCGCCGACTCTTAAAAGAGCGGGGAACAGACGCCGCCGGCGACCCTCATCTCGATATCCGCGCCTACATAGACGACATGCCCGACTGCCTTGCCGCCGCCGATCTTGTCGTATGCCGGGCGGGGGCGATCTCTGTCACCGAGATACAGGCGGCGGGGCGGGCGGCCATTCTGATACCCTCGCCCAATGTGGCGGAAAACCATCAGTATTACAACGCCGACGCCCTGGCCTCCAGAAACGCGGCCGTTCTGCTCGAGGAAAAGGACCTGACAGGCAAACGCCTTACCGAGATTGTGCGCAGCCTTGTGTCCGATCCGCAGGAGCTTTATAATATAGGACAAAACGCGTCCTCGATGGCCGTTGCCGACGCAACCGAGCGGATATGCCAGGAAATGGAGGAATTGCTGCGAAACAGGCGTATAATCTGACGATTACCCGTTATTTTTGCGCAACTCGTCGCCTATCTTGCCCTTTATCACCAATCCCCCCTTCGTTGCATAGTATAGCTTGCAGGGAAACGGAAGGACACATGGCCGGCGGGAGGCGGATGCGCTCCCCGCGCTAAGAAGGTTTGGCCGGACTTTCCGCCCTCGCTATGGATGAAAGGGTGGGAAGAATGACAGGATATACAGTAGAGGGAGGGCGAAAGCTTTCTGGGGACGTAACGGTTCACGGGGCTAAAAACGCTGTGCTGCCCATACTTGCCGCCACGCTTCTGGCGGATCACAGCACTTTACTTAATTGCCCAAGCCTTACCGACGTAAACGCCGCCTGCAATATCCTTGAGCATCTCGGCTGCTCGGTTGTTCGGGAGGATAATTCCATCACGGTGTCGGCCGAAAGCCTGGCCGACTGCATAGTGCCCGAGCATCTCATGAGGGAGATGCGCTCCTCGGTGGTTTTTCTGGGCGCTATAATCGCGCGCTGCGGAAAAGCCCGGGTGAGTATGCCGGGGGGCTGCGAGCTTGGCCCAAGGCCCATAGACCTGCATCTTTCCGCTCTTGAAAAAATGGGGGTCGTGGTCGAAGAGGAGCATGGCTATTTGAACTGCACCGTTCCCGACAGGCTGAGGGGCGCGACCATATCCCTGACCTTTCCGAGCGTGGGCGCGACCGAAAACATAATGCTGGCGGCCTGCACCGCCGAAGGGGAAACGGTCATCCACAACCCGGCCAGAGAGCCGGAGATAATCGATCTGGCCAACTTTCTGCAAAAAGCGGGCGCAAATATACGCATTGTAGAAAACGGCACAATATATATCAGGGGTGTAAAAGCCCTTAGGGGCGTTGAGCATCGCGTTATTCCCGACCGGATCGCCGCCGCTACCTATTTGTGCGCCGCCGCCGTAACCGGCGGGGATGTTCTTCTGCGGGAGGTCGTACCCGCCCACCTCTTTTCGATTTTCCCGGTTTTGGAAGAGGCGGGGTGCAGCATATCGCATGTGGGGGGAGCCGTCAGGCTCTTCGCCCCCAAAAGGCCGGCTCCTTTCAGGTGCATACGCACTATGCCCTATCCGGGCTTCCCTACCGACGCTCAGTCGCCGGTTATGGCGGTAAGCTGTCTCGCAAAGGGAACCTCTCTCTTTGTGGAAAACATCTTTGAAAACCGTTACAAGCAGGCAGGCGAGCTTATGCGAATGGGCGCCAGGATCAAGGTCGAGGGCAAGGTGGCGGTAGTGGAGGGGGTTGCAAAGCTTCACGGCGCGAGTGTAGTCTGCACCGACCTGAGGGGCGGGGCCTCACTGTGCCTCGCGGCTCTCGCGGCCGAGGGCAAAAGCGAAATTACAGATATCCGGCATATTGAGCGCGGCTACCAGGATTTTGACAAAAACCTGATCAGCCTTGGGGCTATAATGGAAAAAACAGAGTTTCCCTTATAAAAGGCCGCGGGCAGCCTCGATATTTTGCAAAAGGGAGGTTGGCCGCGTGGCGGTAAAACGCAAATAAACAAACAGAGCGTCTGCGG
>JAITVF010000158.1 GCA_031285945.1 Oscillospiraceae bacterium | reverse complement strand
TGATCTGATTATATCATGTTTACATGATATAATTGGCCATCGCCGCAAGGCGGGCCATAAAATATAATAGCCGCGCCCTTCGTGGCTATTATATCATGAAGTAATCGTAAAGCAATACTCCGCGCGCGCTTTCAAGGCCAATCTGATTTAGCTTTGGCCGACTACAATAAAGCCGAAAAGACGAGGGACGGTTCTAAAGGTGGACAAACGGTAATATCCTTATACAAACGAGTGAGAAGAGGAAAGAGCATGGACATAAGGCTCGGCGCGCCGCGCTTTAACCAGGCGATCGAGAGCCTGCCCGCAAGGCTGCGTGACATTCTTGCGGCGTTGCCCGATTCTGTAAAGGCTTCGGCCTCAGAGGTCAGGCTGCGGGCAGAAAGGCCGCTGATGCTTACAAGCCCCGGCCAGAACTGGTTTGTGGATTCATTTGCCCGGCTGCATAATATTCCCGCCGCCTGTGTTCTTGTAACGCCGGAAGAAATTGAAGAGGCAATTCTCGCTATGTGCGCCTACTCTGTTCACAGCCATCAAAACGAAATGGCTAAAGGATTTATCTCATTAAAGGGCGGGCACCGGGCCGGAATATGCGGAACGGCGGTCCTTCAAAACGGCAGGGTACAGGCAGTAAGAAACGTAACCTCTCTCAATCTGCGCATAGCCCGCGACATTCACGGAGCCGCCGATGAAATTGTAGGGCGCGCCTTTAAGGATTCTCTTTGCGGCGTTTTGGTGGCGGGGCCGCCCGCGAGCGGAAAGACCACCATTCTGCGGGATCTTGCCCGTCAGCTGGCCGGGGGCAGGACCGGGCGGTACTACAGGGTGGCGGTGGCGGACGAGCGCGGAGAGCTTGGCGCCGTTCACGAAGGCATACCCCAAAACGACCTGGGCGCGGCCTGCGACATACTGAGCGGCTACCCGAAGGGGGAAGCTATCATGACGGCGGTGCGCACCCTTTCGCCGCAGGTGATAGTATGCGACGAAATCGGAGGCGAGGAGGACGTATCGGGAATCCTGGACGGGCTGCGCAGCGGCGTTCGGTTTGTGGCCTCGGTACACGCCGAATCGATTGAGGAGCTTCTCGGCAAAAGGCAGGTGGCGAGGCTCCTGAGTGAGGACGCGTTCGGAATGATCTTTTTGCTCGGCGGCCATGACCGGCCCTGCAAGGTAAAGGAAACGATACGAACGGAGGCGCTGCGATATGAAAATGGCGGGTATACTCTTCATCGGTCTGTCCTCTGTCATGATCGGGGCGCTGATGACGTCGAATATGTCGGACAGGGTGAGGAGGCTTGAGCTTTCCCTCTCCATGCTCGAGGAGATGGCCAACCGGCTCAGATACTTAAGGCCCACTATGCTGGGGCTTATGACCTCGATAAGCGCGCAGAAAAGATTCTCAGAGCTTAAAATAGCGGGCCTGTGCCATGCCGGGCTTCTGTCCGGGCGGCCCTTTTCCGAAAGCTGGCGGGAGGCCCTGCAAAAGCAGCGCAAAATTCTGGGAGACTATGGGGCCGAGGCCTTGCTCCCGTTGGGAGAAGTGCTGGGCAGCACCGATCTTGACAGTCAGCTCGCCGCCATAGCCTGCCAAAGGGAGCTTTTAGAGCACGGTATTTTTTCCGCGCGGGAGGAACGGGCAAAAAAAGGCTCTCTCTTTCGCACCATGGGGGTGCTTGGCGGGGTTGGCATAGCCATTGTTCTAATCTGACAGCCGGGGGGAAAAAGACAGTGAATGTGGATTTTATTTTTCGCATCGCCGGTATAGGCATAATAGTCGCGGTTCTAAACCTGGTCCTGGCCCGCGCCGAGCGGCCCGAGCAGGCCATGATGACCACTCTGGCCGGGGTAATAGTAGTGCTCATGATGATCGTGGCCGAAATAGGCAACCTGTTCGAAACGGTAAAAACAGTCTTCGGGCTGTATTAGGGCCTATAGCCGATCGCAATTATATTTATCGAACAAGCCATAGAAGATAAAGAAGATGAAGAAGATGAAGATAAAAAGGACGGTAAAAGCAATGGAGGCGACGGTATTTACCCTCATAGGGCTGGGGATTGTGGCGGCGGTTATGGCGGTTGTGCTCCGCCAGCATCGCCCCGAGTTCGCGCTTTTGCTTTCGCTCGGAGCGGGCGCGTTGATTCTCGGAGGGATTGTTGCGGGTATGCGGCCGGTGCTCGGCCAGATACAGTCCGTATTCGACCATACCGGTCTGCCCGCCCCCTACGCCGAGATTCTCTTTAAAGCGCTGGGGCTCTGCTTTATAACCCAGATAGCCTGCGACGCCTGCAAGGACGCGGGGGAGACGGCGATAGGCTCCAAGGTCGAGCTGGCGGGGAAGATCGGCGTGCTGGTCATAAGCCTGCCTCTTTTTTCTCAGGTGCTGGGTATTGTGGATTCTCTTTTGAGATAATACCGCGGCCCCCGCAAATATATTCGCGTTTTTTCCTGAAAACAGTATGACAGGGGGAGGGGGGCATGAAAAAAAGGCGGCGGGTGTTAATTCTGATTTTTTTATGCGTTTTTTTTCTTTTTCCCGTTGAGGCGTATCCCTCATACAGCTCCAGGGGAGATCTTTCGGCTCAGATAAACGAGCAGCTTGGCGCTATCGGAAGGGACGAGCTTATGAACCGGGTTCCTGGCGAAGCCAGGGAGCTTATGGAGGAATCGGGGGTATACGAGCTCGACTGGCGAACCATGCTTGAGCTTACGCCGGGGCGGTTCTTTCCGGTCCTGTTTAGCATGGCTATGAGGACTCTTACAGAGCCAATACGGGCCCTTGCCGTGATGCTGGGGGTGGTTTTGCTCTGCTCACTCCTCGAGACACTGCGGGCGGGTAGCTTTCAGACGGCGCTTTCGGGGGCGTTTCAGACCGTTTCGGTCCTGTGCATATTAACCTCGGTCGCCATGCCCATACTCGACTGTGTTATGAAAACGGCGGCCACCATACGCACCGCCGCCAGCTTTATGCTGGGCTTTATCCCCATTTTTTCGGCGGCCATGATAAGCGCGGGGCAGCCGGTTTCGGGCTCGACTTACAGTATTTTCCTTATGGGAGTATGCCAGGCGGTGTCCCAGGCGGTGGCTCAGACTCTTATACCCCTTATGGCGGTTTATCTGGCTGTCTGCATATGCGGCTCATTTGTGCCCGAGCTCAACATTTCGGCGGCGGCCGGCGGCATACGCACCGCGGTAACCTGGGCTATGGGATTTATGCTTACGATTTTTGTCGCGCTGCTTTCTATTCAGAGTATGCTTTCCCACTCGGCCGACGGCGTAACGGTAAAGGCGACCAAGTTTCTTATAACCAGTATGGTTCCCATGGCCGGCGGGGTTTTGTCCGAGGCGTTTATGGCGGCGCAGGGCTGCCTTAAGCTTGTTAAGACCACCATAGGCGCCTATGGGATAATAGTTGCGATTTTTACTTTTCTGCCGGTGTTTTTACAGGCTGCGGCGTGGCTTTTGATCACCCGAATAACCGCCGCGGCCGCCGATGTGATGAGTATCCCCAGGGTAGCCGGCATACTGCGCAACTGCGGAAACGTTCTGGGAATGCTCATCTCGGCCATACTTTGCTTTTCGCTGCTGATGATAGTATCAACCAGCGTTGTAATGGCGGTGGGGATATCCGCAGGGTAATCATAAAAGAAAGGCTTATATTATGGACGCTGTAAAGCAGTGGGCTTTTGCCCTGTGCGCCACAATGATCGCCTGCGGCCTTGCGCAGATGATCATGCCCCGCTCTAATATGGAAAAAACGTTCAGAATGGTGATAAGCATATTCTTTCTCTGCGCGGTGCTTTCGCCAATCGTACTAGTAAGCCCGCCGCTTAGGGTGGATATGCCTCAGGACGGCTATTCGCAGTCACAGGAGCGGGCCCGCGCCGTGGAGGAGGTAGCGGGCCGCCAGACCATTGAGATGGCGAGCAGAAGCCTGGAACAGATTGTATCGGACAATTTAGCCCAAAGGGGAATAAATGTCCACAGTATCACCATAAACATTACTGTAGGCGAAAGCGATACCCCAAGGCTCGAGAACGCGGGCCTTGTGCTGGATATAGCCCACGAGGAGGAGGGCGGGGCAATATCAAAGGAGCTTGAGTCGGAGCTCGGGTGCCCCGTAAATATAAGCTATAGATAAAAAGAGAGGAAGAGAAAGCCATGGCGGTCAACAATTTTTCTGAACGGATTTTGGCCTTCCTCAAAAAAGATATCAAGCTCAAGCTGGTCGTGGGGCTGGGCCTTTTGGGGATGCTGATGATACTCCTCTCGTACTTTAACGAAAGCGGCGCAGGGGCGCCCGACAGCCCGCCAAACAACCTGACGGCCACCTACGCCGCCGAGGAATACGCCGATAAGCTCGAGGAAAAGCTTTCGGGCCTTATAACGCAGATTGACGGCGTAGGACGCAACGAGGTAATGGTCACGCTGGAAAGGGGAATTGAATACGTTTACGCGCAGGAAGAAAAGCGGGCGACCGACAAAACCAGTGTCGGAACGGGCGAAGAAGAGCGAGAAACCCTGAACCTGACCGAAAACGTAGAGCAAAACGTTATACTTGTGGATTCCGAGTACGGCAGAAAAGAGGCCCTGGTTTTAACGGAGCTGGAGCCTAAGGTCCAGGGAGTGGTCATAGTCTGCGAGGGCGCGGATGATGTTCTTGTAGAGCAAAAGCTAACCTCTGTTGTAACAACCGCGCTCGGCGTCACATCGGCCCGGGTGTGTGTTGTAAAGATAAGCTGAGAGTGGTAAATAATCGATAATTGCAGGAGGAAGCAGTATATGAACATGATTATCGGCAAGCGGCAAATAATCCTGACGGCGCTGGTGTTGGGTCTGGGAATTGCGGTTTACCTAAACTGGGAGTACTCCAAGGTATCGGTGGATGTTCCGGCCCAGGAGGCTATTCAGGAGCATACCCCCAATTACGGAGAAGCCCAGTATGTGGACGCCGAAGCGCCCGAAGGCGAGGAAGTTATAGCGGAGGATGCGATGGATGACGACGCCTACTTTGCCGAAGCTCAGCTCAGCCGGCAAAAGGCGCGGGACGAGGCGGTGGAAACGCTGGCTGTCATGCTGGCCGACGCCGAGCTGGATACCGACCAGCGCAGCGAATTAACCATGCGCGCTACCCAGCTGGCCCAATCTATCGAGACTG
>JAITVF010000135.1 GCA_031285945.1 Oscillospiraceae bacterium | reverse complement strand
TATCTACAATTGCTATAGCGGGCATGGCCATCCGGCATCGAATTCCCGGTTATTTTGGCGCATTGCTCTAATCCGCAAATAAAATGCTTTTATAATATTACTCTATGGCTTCCCCCGCCAGAGGCGGGGGGAGCCATAGAAAGAAGTATTTTAAATGCGGAGTAGTATCAAATAATATTACTCTATGGCTCCCCCCGCCAGAGGCGGGGGGAGCTATAGAAAGAAGTATTTTAAATGCGGAGTAGTATCAAAAAAAAGGAGGCGGCGCCGTGAATGTTACCCTGACCCCCCAGCCCCGCATACTCACCGTCTGGCGGGCCTCGCTGGTGGGGGCGGCTTTTGTTCCCGCCTTTTTATCCTCGCTTATCTTTTCGCCGGGAGAGCCCGGCTGGTGGGCCGCCAGCGCCCTGTGGCTCACGCTGTTTTTACTCTGCTACCTCTGGTACCTGCCCTCCCGCTTTAAGCGGCTATCCCTTGCGGTGGAGGAAGACAGGTTTATTCAGACAGGCGGCGTCTTCTTAAGAATTTCCCGCACGGCGCCCTTTGGGAGCGTCCAGTTTTTGCGGCTTAGCTCATCGCCAATACACCGCTACTTCGGGCTTTCGTCCCTTATTATCGTCGCCCCCGGGGGGAGGATACTTATGCCCGGGCTAAGAGCTGAGGAGGCCGAGCGGCTGGTCTCGGTGTTTTTTTCGTAAAAAGCACCGTTGACCGTTATAGGCGATCGGCTATACAGGAAAAATCTATGTCGGGATTCCCCCACCGTGAGCCGTATTCGGCATGACAATCGCCCGGATACCGTATCCACTCAGGGGATAACGGTATCCGGGCGTCGGTCTCTCGAGGCCAGAGATTATTTACGCTCAGCTCTTGCGCTGTCGGTGTTTTTCTTCCGGCTCCAGGCGTGAAGTATAAGGGCGGTGGTAACGATTCCGTAGGATACAAACATACGGAAATACTCGCCCAGCATAGCCTGGCCGGTCAAATTTTTACCGGCGACCGGCATCACGATAAAGTTGAGGTGGAAGAGCGCCGTGCCTACGATTCCGTTTACGACGGTGGCCCTGCTGACCGTGGCGCCGCCGACAAGGAGGGCGGCGGCCGCGAAAAGGGCGGCCTGATCCGCGCCGTTGTAGGTGTTGAGGGAGCCCACGTTTTGCAGGTAGATGATCTGCCCGTAGCAGGAGAGAACGGTCGAGATGATAACGGCCTGCATCCTTGTTTTCTCCACAGGTATACCCGAGCTGCCGGAAACGTCAAGGTCAAGCCCGACCGCGCGCATGTTCTGGCCAAGCTTTGTCTTGCGGAACCACCAGGTAAAGACACAGAGCACCCCGATGATAATAAAGGTTCCGACCGGGAAGGCAATACCGTTTACCCAGACCTTAAGCAGATTGTCAAAACCGCCCATAACCTCTAGGTCGATCGCGTTGCGGACGCCGTAGCCGCGGGAAAGTATCAGGTTGGGGCGGCTAAAGGGTATGATCGAGCCGCAGAGATAAAGAAGAAAGAACTGATAAATACCCGACATAAAGAGGCCGAAGATCATGGAGGTTATCATCTCGCGGCCTTTTGCCCGGTTGAGAACGTTCCCCGCGAACCAGCCAAAGAGAATCGCTATGGGCGTGCCCACAATGGCCGCGACGGTAAGCCCGCCCGCGCCGAGTATCCCCCACTCGGTTACAAAAATGAGCCCGATCTGGCCGGCCATGGCGCCCAGGATAAGGCCAAAGTTGATGCCCATTCCCGCCATAACCGGCAGCAGCAGCGAAAGAACCATAAAGGAGTTGCGGGTAAGCCTTGTTATAATCTCGCTGAGCAGATACATCCCGGAAAAATTGGAGATGGGGATCGCGACCGCGCTGATGAGGATAAACAACAGAGGAACAGCGCTGTTTACAAGGATATACCTCATACGTTTATTCATAGCGCTACCTCGCCTTTCTCGTAAGGGCATAAACGATCATGCCGTTAGAAACGATTATACGCACCATTTCGGAAGCGTCTATCTGAATGGCGCTGTTAATAACTGCGGGTGTCAGGGTAAGCATGCCCTGAAAGAGGATTGTGCCCACGATAACGTTTGTAATGTTAGCCTTGTTAATCGAAGCCCCGCCAAGCAGTATCGCCGCCACAGAGGGGAAGGCAAAGGCCCTGGGAGCGTCGTAAAGCTGTATGAACCCGAAGCTCTGCTCATAAACGATTATGCCCACGGCGGCGACCATGGTGGATACAACGACCGAGATAAGGCGCATTTTATCCACGCTGATTCCCGAGGCTCTGGCAAATTCGGGGTTGGAGCCAACGGCGGTTATGGCCGTTCCGACCTTGGTCTTGAAGAAGCCCCACATCAAAAAGCACATAAGCGCAAAGAAGAGCAGCATCCCCGTGGGTATGACCAGGTGGCTCGAAATAGGAATCTTGAGCAGTTCGCTGAGCTGCCCGCCCCAATAATCCTGCACGCTGATTGTAACCCTGAGCCCCTCGCCGCCGTAGCCAGTGAGGCTGGACGGGTTCTGGAAGGGAAGGGATATCCACATCATGCACATAAAGTATGTCATGGAAAATCCCACATAGGTGGCGATGATCATCTCGTCGCCCTTTACCCTGTTTAGGATTAGCCCGTAGCCAAATCCAAAAACGGCGCCGAAGAAAAGACCGAAGATTATGGCTACAAGTATTCCCAGCGGGCCTGTGAGGTTGAGCTCAAGGCTGAGCACCGCGCCCAGGGCTCCCGCTACCACGCCTACAGGTACGCCGAAATTGAGCCCGCAGCCCGATTGGATCATCGGGATCATGGAAAGGACAAGAACCCCGTTCATGCCAAAGCGGACAAGAACGTCGTCGACGGAGGTATCGGTGGGAATGCCGAAGAAAGGGCCCGCGCAGAACATCAAAAGCAAAAACATCGCAATGATAATGCGCGGCAGGCCCACATTTTTGACCAGGGCGTTTACGTTGCTCATGCCGTTTCCTCCACGTCGTCGCGAATTTCACCGGACATAAGCAGTCCAAAATCAACTGCGTTGGTTTCCGGCGCGCGCACGCCCGCGATTTTGCCCTCGCATATAATCGCGATGCGGTCGCAGGTCTGCCTGAGCTCCTCGAGCTCGGACGATATCATCAGAATCGTGGTGCCGTTCTCCCTGTTGTAGCGGCGCAGCGCCTCAAGGACCAGCTGCTTTGCGCCCACGTCAATTCCGCGGGTAGGCTCGGCCACTATAAGGAAGGAGGGCGAAAGGGCAAACGCCTTGGCAAGGCAGATCTTTTGCTGGTTGCCGCCCGAAAGCTGCTTTACCAGCTGCTTTTCGCCGGTGCACTTTATGCTGAGCTCCTCTATGTATTGCCTCGCGCAGGCGGACATCGCCTTTTCGTCCCGGATTGGTACAACGCCCAGCACCTTTTTGAGGAACTTGCCCTGCACCTGCATTGCGTTAAAGCAGATATTCCAGTCTATGGGCTCGTCGAGAAGAAGCCCCACGCCGCGCCTGTCCTCCGAAACGAAGGCCAGCCCGCCGTTAAGGGCGGATATGGGCGAATTAAGGGATACCTCCTTGCCGTCGAAGCTGACAATACCGCCCGCCGGGGAAAGACCCATTATCCCGTTGGGCACTCCCAGCTTGCCGTGGCCCGCAAGACCGCCTATCCCAAAGATTTCACCCCGGCGGACCTTAAAGCTTACGTCGCGAACGGTTTCGCCCGGCATATCGACCCAAAGGTTTTTGACCTCGAAAACAAAGTCGGAGCCGGATGGGCCCTTCTCTTCGTGCCGTTTCGCGGCCACGGCATCCGCGGAGCTTTCGCGCCCAACCATCCAGTCTGCTATCTGGTGTACGCTTACCCCCGCGGTGGAATTTTCCACTACCACAACGCCGTCGCGCAGCACAACGATTTTATCGCAGACCGAGGTAATCTCGGCAAGCCTGTGCGAAATAAATATTATGGATATTCCCATTTCGGCGATCTTGCGCATAGCCGCAAGCAAAATTTCCGCCTCGCTCTCGGTCAGAACGGCGGTGGGTTCGTCGAGCACCAGCATTTTTACGTGCTCGCGGTCGATTTCGCGGGCGATCTCGATAAATTGCTTGTGGCCCACCGGCATTTCGGATACGAGCTCGTCCGTCGAAAGATTTACCCCCAGAGTTTGGAAGGCGTGGGCGGCCCTCTCGCGCATTTTGGGCATATCGAGCGTCTCAAGAGTTTTCCCAAAAACCTTTGAGATAACGTTGGGCTTGGTTTTTTCCATATTCAGCAGAATGTTTTCCGTCGTAGTAAAGCCGGGGATGAGGGAAAACTCCTGGTGAACCATGCCTATTCCCGCCTTAAGCGCGTCCTGGGGAGAGGTAAATGCGGCCTTATTGCCGTCAAAAAAAACCTCGCCGTCATACCCGCCGGTTTCGGCTATTACGTTCATCCCGAAAATAATGCGCATCAGGGTGGATTTTCCGGCGCCGTTTTCCCCTACCAGCCCCATTATCTGCCCTTTTTCGAGGGTAAAGTTTACGTCCTTAAGGACCGCGACGTCATCAAATTTTTTGCCTACGCCTGTCAGCTTCAGCATTATATTGTCCTCTGCCATCCGTTTCTCACCTCACCGGCCAAAAATATCCGCCCGCATAGCAGGCGGATATTTTTGGCGAAATATGTCGTTAGCCCTATTTGATTGTCAGGTACTTTTCGGGCACTTCCACGTCGGTCATGCCGAGATAGCCCTGGCCGAACACGTAAGTATCCTGATAAAGCAGTACGTGGTTGGTCTTCTCCACGCCCTCGGCGTCCACATAATAGGAGCCGTTCCAGCTTGCGCCGGGGGTGTACTTTTCGTAGCAGGCCATCAGGTCCTCAAAGGAGCCGATATCGGCCTCGCCATCGGTTACGCGCTTGCCGAACTCGGCCAGGGCGGCGGTGGAGGTGTAGCCGTAGGAGTAAGCCCAGGTACCCATTCTGCCGGTGCCGCCGTTTTCAACCACGACTTCCTCAACCTTTTTGAGGATCGCCGGCCAGTCGCCAGCTTCGTTGGTCAGATCGATGCCGAAGGCGCCGGGATAGCCCATGATGGGCGAGGGAAGGTCGGCCTCTACAAACATGGCGCCAAGAGCGGCGACCTGCTTGAGAAGGGGCTCTGTGTGGGCGTCGTTTGTGCAGAAGAAGGCGGTGTCGGCGCCGTACTTCTCAACCCAAGCGGGCATTTGCTCAAGGATGAACTGCTGCGCGCCGGGAACGCCAACGTCGCTGGTGGGGTCGGGAGCGGTCTCAAAGGCGAACTCAAGGCCGAGATCCTTGCAGGCCTCTTCGAGAATGTTCCTTCTGCGGGAAAGAAGCTCGATGCTCATGTGGCGGGGGAAGGAGATGTGCACAAAGGTTTTTGCGCCCATCTTCTGGGCTGCCGCCGCGATGAGGTAGCCGCGCTTGATGTTGTCGGCGTTAATAACGAGATCGGCCACTTCTTCGATCATGCTGGGGTCTTCTTGCGATTCGCCCGAGATAAGTAGGATGTCGGGGCGCATTTCACGGATTCGCTTAAAGGCTGCGACAGTTCCGGGAATGCCCTGGTTGACGATAATTGCCTTCATGTCGGGGTCGTCGGCGAGACCGACGATCTGGGAGATGGTGGTTTCCTGCTCGGCCATAAAGTTGTCGGGATAGTTAACATGGCGAACAATTCCGCCCGAGTCCGCGTCGCCGTATTCGGCGAGGAACGCTTCAGCGCCGCGCTGTTCGTCTTCGGACTGGGAAATGGTGCCGGTTACGATGCCAATGTGGCCAACGGCGGGGGCCGCGTCGCCATCGGCGGGATCTGTGGGAGCGGCGGGATCTGTGGTAGCCGCGGGAGACTGCGCGGGGGCCGGGGGAGCCTGCGAACCAACGGATACGTTGCCGCACGCCGCAAGACCCAGGACCAACAATGTCGCTATTACCAGTGATGTTACCTTCTTCAAGCTGTTACCTCCATTGTTTTGTAATTTTTTTGACAAAATACGGATGCCAAAATCTAACATATTAACTATACCGATGTGATAAGAGTTTGTCAATGTTGTTTTTGCATAAAATAAACAGGTAAAAATCGTCGGAATAGAATCCAAAGCGCGATAATATTTCTGTCTGATAAAGGAATTATTAACAGACTAAAGTAAATCTCAGCGCATTAAAGCATTATCTTGTGTGTATAATTATGCAGTGCATTGCATAAGAAAACAATGCGCCCCCCCGCAAAGCGGAGTGCGCATTGTCTTAAGATATAGAAATAAAATGAACTGTGCTTCTCCCCCTGAATGGGAGAAACCCGTATAACTCCGTGGGCGTTCACCGCTTCCAGCGGGGAACGCCGGGGTAACCGGGGTAAATAGAGGGAATCAATTGCTATAGGGGCGGTGGCCGGGCCAGACTCAGACGCGAATCAGCCCGCGCCGGTATCCGGTCATACGCTTTGCGCCTTCTTTTGTGACTACGTAATTGTCGCTCGGGCAAACCGAGGCGTTGCCCTTGCCTACCGTGGCGTGAATAGCCAGGTACATATTCTCCTTTAGTATCATCTGATCGTAGGCGTCGAAATACGGGCGCTCAACCAGCCCGTAGCCCTGCCCGTGGCCGCACAGGCGCACCTCGGGGGCAAAACCGTTGTCCTTGAGCCATCGGTTGCTCTCGGCGAAGATATCGCAGGACTTTACGCCGGGCTTGCAGAGCGAGGCTATATAGTCCTGAAGCTTTTCTGCGCCCTCGTGAACCTCGAGCATTTCGGGGGCGGGGCTGCCCATGCTGTAGTAGCGGTGCAGGTCGGAGTAGTAGCCGGTGATGGTGGGCACCTCAAAGAGTATGTTCAGTACGTCGCCCGCCTCTATAATCTTGTTCTGGAAGTGCAGGTTATACATGGGCCCCTGCATTTTAGAAGAGCCCACGGCTATGTTGGGCAGATACTCGTCGGCCGCCATCAGCACGGCCAGCCGGTAAAGGTCGGCGCCAAACTCCCGCTCCAGCCTTCCCGCGTATAGGAGGGCGGGAATAGCCTCGGCCGCCCTGTCGTGCATGACGCAGGCCTCCTCGAGCATACGCAGCTCCTCGTCCGATTTTACCGCCACCAGGTAGTCGAACTCGTCGGTTACGTCCAGCGCCTCCGCGCCGGGCAAGCCCTTGAGCAGACCCAGATAAAAGCCGGTGGTTATGAGGTTCAGGTTGAGGAAGCCGATTTTTTCGCAGCCCGTCTTTTTCATAATGCCCACAGCCTTGTCGGCGGCGAAGGAATCGCCGTAGGCCGCGTTGTTAAATACGGGAACGGCTATGTTATTGGTCAGGCCCACGTCCCAGCCAAGCGCCTTGCCGCCCTCGGCGCCGTGACTGATCATAGAAAGCGCGCCCTCTTTATCGAAGAGGACATAGGTGTAATGAACGCTGCGTATCTCGCAGAACCAGCGCACCTTTTCGCACATAACCCCTTCGTTGGCCTGCATGACGAGATAATCAAGCCCCCGCTCCTTCATAAAAGCGACTGCCAGCGCGTGGCGACGCGCCATCTCTTCTTTTGAGGGCCTGCCCTGATAGCGTACGCCTGTCTCGATTGTTACCATGATAATTCTCCTTCTATAATTATAATTTTACTTTTTCCATCGCGTCAAGAACCGCTTTCGCGGCCTCCCGCGTTCCAGCCGCTCCGCCCATATCCCGGGTTCTCGGGCCTCCGGTCTTTATGTTGTGCTCCATTGCCTTTAGTATGAGCTCAGCGCCCTTTAAAAGAGCCTCGTCCTTCCTGTCGTTGCCCACGGTCTCCATCAGAAGCCGCGCCGTTAGAATGGCGGCGAAGGGGTTGGCAAAGTCCTTGCCGGCGGCTCTGGGAAAGGTGCCGTGGTTGGGCCGGAACATGGGCGTTACCCCGCCCACGTCGGCGGTAGGCGTAACGCCCATGCCGCCGGTTAAGTAGGCGCCTATGTCGCCTATTATGTCGCCTATCATATTTTCGCAGGCAATGACGTCAAATCGGTCGGGATCCTTGATGATATGCTCGGCCAGCGCGTCCACCTGATTAAAGCTGAGCTCTATGTCGGGGTAAGCCTTTGAGCGCTCGGTAAAAATTTTGCGGTAAAAGTCGTAGCAGCAAACGCTTATGCTCTTCCCCCCCAGCGTCACCATTTTCTTTCCGTCCAGGCGGCGTCCGGAGCGGCTTTGCGCAAGCCGAAAGCAGCTGTCGGCAAAGAGCTC
>JAITVF010000131.1 GCA_031285945.1 Oscillospiraceae bacterium | reverse complement strand
ATTATATCATGTAAACATGACATAATAGCCGCATAAAGCGATTCTCCCCCGCAAATGGCGGGGGAGAATCGGCGTTATACCTCAGATTTCCAGGCGTCCTTGCTTCTTTTGTGGGAGCCTGCCCTGGGGCGAAGGTTTGCGGCAAAATCGAAGTCCGCGTCGGGCAGGGGGCCCTTGCTGACCACTACCGCTACTCCCATCTGCCTTGTGGCGCCGCTGCCGGGTGAGGGGAGCTGCACCATGACTCTGCCGTTGGCTACGTCGTGACTGTATTCCTGAACAATTTTGGTTATCGAAAGTCCGGCGGCCTTTAAGGTGGAGACGGCGTCCTTAAGAGTCTGCCCCAGCACCGAGGGGGTGGGGATTGCGCTTATATTAAGCCGCTTTACCTGAATCGCGCCGTATCGCACACGGTCGTTGCTCTCGTTTAAAAGCTCCTCCCACGCGGGGATTTTTGCGGCAGCCGCTTTTCGCGGGGCGCTTCCGTCCCGGTTAAGCCGCTCCGGGGCTTTGCCGGACGGCTCGCGGTCTTCCGCTGAAATATCGGAAATATCAGAAATATCGGAGCGATCAAAGCCTTCCTCCGCGAGGCGGTCTTTGTAGGGGGAATTTTCCTTAGGCTGCGCGGGCATTGAGGGGCGCGCCCCGGCATGGCCGTAAGACGTGTTGTTAATAGATCCCGTCCCCGTGATCCGGGTATAGCTTGCAGCCATGTCGCGCACCTCCTTTGCGGGTCAACTTGGGTTCTGAAAGACCTAATACTGATATCGTCCGCCGCGGGATAATCATTAGCGGACAGCCGCTTTTTTGTGGCATAGCCGGATGAGTTAGGGAAGAATAAACATCGACATGATCCATACCACGATCATGGCAGCTATGCTTCCTATAGCCGTTCCGGCCGAAACCAGGGTGTAGCCCTGCTGCTCCGAAATCTTGTTGGAGCGTACAACAACCCAGAAGTGGCTTGCGTTTGCGTGGTAGAAGAAGGAAGAGCCCGCCGCGATCGCAAGGGTGGCAATCGCGGGATGAAGCCCGAGGGAGGGCAGAAGCGGCAGTATAATTGCCGAGCCGGTGAGAAGAGAAACGGTAGCCGAGCCGTTGGAAACCGAGAGGAGCAGCGAAACGAGGAAGGGAACGAAGACCGCCGGAAGCGGGGTTTCGGCTATGAGGTTGCCAAGATATGTACCCACGCCCGAATCGCGTAGAACCTGCCCGTAAGCGCCCGCGGCGCCGGTGGCCAGAATAATAAAGCCCGAGCTTTCGACCGATTTGTCGAACCAGTCGTAAATCTGCTTGAGGCTGAATCTGGAAGGATCAAGAAAGAGGCAGAGGACTACGCCCACAAAAAGAGCAATGACGGGGCTGCCCAGAAAGCCCAGGAAGGTGCGGGCCGTTCCCTCGGGCATCCACAGGTTGGCGAAGGAGCTCGTGCAGATAAGAATAACAGGCAAGAGTATGCAGGCAAAGGTAAGAAAGGCGCCCGGCATTTTCTTATCCGACTTTATGACGAAGTCGTCGCCCAGGATGGTGTCTACGTTATCCATCTTCGCGGGCTCGGGGTAGCGGCTCAGGCAATACTTGCTCTTGCACCACAGCGTTGCCGCTATGGTGTAGGCCGCCGCCGAAAAGAGGCCTAGCCCGATCACCATGCCGACGTCGGCGCCCAGGGTGCCGGCCGCGGCCAAGGGCCCCGGGGTAGGCGGAACCATAGTGTGGGTAGCCATAATTCCGGCGTTCAGGCCGCCCAGCAGCGCCATAAGCGGGACGCCCGCCCTGGCTGAAAGAGAGCGCGCCACGGGGGAAAGTATAACGATCGCTGAATCGCTGAATACGGGTATGGACACGATATAGCCCGAAATAGCCATTGCAAGGGTCGAGCGCTTTTTGCCCACAATTTTTAAAATTGTGTTGGCCAGAACAAGGGCGCCGCCGGTTTCCTCCAGTATGACGCCTATGGTACAGCCCAGAATGATGACGATGCCTATGCTGCCGATGGTGGACCCGAAGCCGCCGGTAACGGTGCTGACCACGCTGCCCAGCGGGAACCCGAATCCGATGGCGCTGCCGAGCGCTACCAGCACAAGCGCATAGACCGGATGCACCTTAAGCTTCATGATAAGCAGAACCAGTACCGCAAGACTGATAAGCATGACGATTAAAGACCCAAAGCTTGCTTCCATTTTTACCCTCCTACACTATATTAATCGTGGCATATATTACCATGACTAATATATGATATAATTGATTCGCGAAAAAAACAACCTTGTAACAGGCAAATATATCCATATATCGCCACGATTGTAGCATTCAACATAGCAAGACGACTTATGGCGATAATCTTTGACAATTCTGTGTCAATCCCGTGCCAATTACGCTTGACTTCTTATGGCTGTATGGGGTAAATTTAGGTAATCACTGATTTATTGTGTTTTCCCCGCCGAAGGCGGGGAAAACACAGCATAATGCCGTAGCCGCAAAAAGCAAATTATTATTAAATCAGTGGTTACTTAGAGCGGTAAAATAAGCTTGCGGGGGCATTGGGATGCTGATAAAAAACGGACGGGTCATTGATCCGGCCTCGGGACTGGACGGAATGCTGGATATCCGCGTAAAGGGTGGGATAATCGCCGGTATAGGGAGCAATCTCGCGCCGGAGGGCTCAGAAGAGATTCTCGACGCCAAAGGGCTGATCGCGGCGCCCGGCCTTGTGGATACCCACGCGCATTTTCGCGACCCCGGCTTTACTTGCAAGGAGGATCTTCACACCGGCGCGCAGGCCGCCGCGAGAGGCGGGTACACCTCGGTCGTCTGCATGGCAAATACGGCTCCCGTGGCCGACTGCGAGAGCGTTCTTGAGAATATAATTAGCAGAGCGGGGGCGGAGCCGCTGCGCATATATCAGGCGGCGGCGGTTACTATAGGCCTTAAGGGTGAGGCTCTCACCGATATGGACGCCCTTAAAAAGGCGGGCGCCGCTCTTTTTACCGACGACGGAATGCCCGTGCGGGATAGCGGGCTGCTTTTTGCCGCCATGGAAAGAGCGGCGTCCGCGGGCTGCGTTATAAGTCTTCACGAGGAAGACCCGGCCCTTATAAGGGGGCCGGGAATCAACGAGGGGGAAGTATCGGGGCGGCTTGGGCTTGCCGGGGCTCCGGCTGTGGCGGAGGCTTCGATGGTAGCGCGGGACTGTATGCTCGCTCTCGCCACAGGTGCGCGCGTAATTATCCAGCATATAAGCGCCGCGCCCTCGGTCGAGGCCGTGCGCTTTGCGAGGAGCCTTGGAGCGCGCGTGGACGCGGAAGCTACGCCCCATCATTTTTCCCTTACGGAGGAAGCGATTCTCAGCAAGGGAACCCTCGCCAAGATGAACCCGCCGCTGCGCTCAGAGGCGGACCGGCTGGCTATTATAGAGGGGCTTAAGGACGGAACTATATCGATAATAGCTACCGACCACGCGCCACACCGCGAGGACGAAAAGAATAAGGACTTCGCGCAGGCGCCGAGCGGCGTTATCGGGCTGGAAACGGCGCTCGCGCTGGGGATTACAAATCTGGTTTTGCCGGGGCATCTGACTTTGACCGAGCTTATATCCGCCATGACGGTTAAGCCCGCCCAGGCGCTTGGGCTTGAGGCGGGAAGGCTTACAGTCGGGGCGGGGGCCGATATAGTCATATTTGATCCCTCGCGGCGGTGGAAGGTGGAAGGCTTTGCCTCAAAATCGCGCAACTCGCCCTTCCTGGGGGATACGCTGACAGGCCGCGTTATTCACACCGTTTGCGGCGGGCGGGTGGTTTATACCGCCTGTAATATAGCCGATTAGTCGATCAAATCACTAGAGTATAATGCGTTGTATAAATTGCGCAGGGAGGAATTTAGAATGGTATCGTCTGATTTTCGCCGGGCGGCGCGCCAGGGGCTCAGGGGAAGGTGGGCTATATCGGTCGCGGTAACCGTGGTGGCGACCCTGCTGGGGGGAGTCGCCTTGGGTGACGGCGTAAATAACGCTAACAGGGCAAACGGAAATGAAGCGCTGGTTTCTTTCAGGTTCTCCTCCGGCATAAGCTTTCATGTAGGGGATGCGAGCTTTGGGCTTTTCCCAGATACTTGGCCGGACGCGCCCGCGATATTGGGAGCCTTTATGGGGTATTTTACCACATTTGTGCTCTTGTATGGGTTGTTTACGCTGGTGGTTGGCGGCGCGGCGGAGCTAGGCCTGTGCAACTACAACGTCAATCTGGTCACAGGCCGTGAGCAGTGCCCCTTCGACACCCTGTTCGGCCGTTTTTATATTTTTGGCAAGGCTCTGCTGCTCCGGCTCGCGACGGGGCTGTTTATACTCCTATGGTCGACTCTGTTTATAATACCGGGCATAATCGCCGCCTACCGGTATTCGATGGCGAGCTACGTCATGGCGCAAAACCCGGATATCGGCGTAATGGAAGCGCTCGACCGCTCAAAAGAAATAATGGCCGGCAATAAAATCCGGCTCTTCTGCCTGGATATCAGCTTTATAGGGTGGATGCTGCTTTCCGCCACCATGACCCTTGGAATCGGCTCCATCTTCCTGAGGCCGTATATGCAGGCCGCACGCGCGGCTTTTTATCTGGAAGCGGCGGCAAAAAGGGATAGCTGGGGCCCGCAATATTAAGCGCTTGCAGGCAGCGCCCGGAGAGGAATATCCTCTCCGGGCGCTGTTTTTTCAGGCTATATCTGCTTATCTGCCGCAGCGGCGCCTTGGGCGGCAGTCTACCCACCTTGCGCAGAGGTTCATATCGCCGGCGACCGGCTGGTCAAAGCGCCACGGGCAGCGCGCGCAGGGGTGCTGGAACCAGCCCGCGAAGAGATATCCCGGCTTGCACGGAACGCCCGGATCGCAGACCGGCTCTCCGCGGGGCACGCTGAGGCTTGCAAAGAGCCGGCAGTCGCTGTAAAACGCGACCGCGCAAAGGCCGGCTCCGGTTACGGGGGTTTGTATTATCACGGTATTGTTGGCGGTATTGGGGTCGGGTGTGGGGGAAGAAATGGCAACTACCGTTGTTACAAGGCCTGACGCGTCCGCGGGTACTATACCCCGCAAAAGAATAGGCAGCGAATCGCCGGGCCGCATGTCGGGCAGGGCAACGCTTCCCGCCCAGGGCTGCCACGCGCCCCCAGCGAGTGAATTTAGGGAATACTCGGGCTGAATTATCCCCAGCTCATCGGTGGCTACGGTGGGGGCAAGAGCGGACGAGGGGCCATAATTTAGGGCCGTTATGGCGTAGGTGAGCGTTTCGCTGGGATTAGTCTGCGCCCTGTCGGCGTTTGCGGTTATCTCAAGATCGGCCGCCGAGGAGGCGATGGGGGTCTGTATTATCGCGGAGTTGTTGGCGGTATTGGGGTCGGGTGTGGGGGAAGAAATG
>JAITVF010000104.1 GCA_031285945.1 Oscillospiraceae bacterium | reverse complement strand
CGGGATCGGGCTTAAAGGCTATCCTCGTACCCTTTTCGTCCCGGCAGGGCGAAACCTCAACCTCCGTTACCGGCTCGCCCCGCTCATAGCGCTGATAGTGGCGGTTTTCGCCGTCGCAGACCTCGACCTCCAGCCACTGCGAGAGGGCGTTTACGACCGACGCTCCCACCCCGTGGAGCCCGCCCGAAACGTTGTAGCCCCCCCCGCCGAATTTGCCGCCGGCGTGCAAAACGGTAAAAACCACCGTAAGGGTGGATATCCCCTGGGTCGGGTGTATTCCCACGGGGATTCCCCGGCCGTTATCCGAAACCTTTACGATATCACCCGGCAGAATCTGAACCGCTATTTTATCGCAGTAGCCTGCCAGGGCCTCGTCTATTGAGTTATCAACAATTTCGTACACAAGGTGGTGAAGCCCCCTGGGCCCGGTAGTCCCGATATACATACCGGGCCGCTTCCTTACCGCCTCCAGGCCCTCTAGCACCTGAATGTCATTTTCGTCGTAGCTGTGTTCCTGGGGATTAGTCGCCATTCTTTCCTGCCTCCGCGCATATAGTTATTAAAAATTATTAGAAATTATTAAAAGCAGAGCTATATACCTAACTCTTTTAAAAAGCCTGTCCTTTTTTTAAGAGTCGCGGGCGATATCTGTGAGAGGTACACCCTGGTTTCTCCGTTTTTTTCGCATACCGCAAAGCTTTTAGGCAGCTCGTCGCTCACCTCTATAATCTTGCCCGATTTCTGCGCACCCGCCAGAAAGGCTTTTGTCAGCCGCGAGGTTGAGGCGTTGTCGAGATCGAAGATGCCTATTACCTCTTTTGTGCTTATAACGGTGCTTTGCCCCAGGTAGAGGTACACTATATTTATCCTCCCGGTATATACTTAGTAAAATTATATCATGCGTCTTAGGTTGAATTATGTGGCAAGCTGCGCCAATTCCCCTGATTTCATCATAAAAACCCGGCCGCCCTTTAAGCCCGCAAGCTGGCCCGGGTCGCAGCAGGTTATAAATACCTGGCGGCCTGTCAGGTGGTTTAGCAGGTAGCCCCGCCTTCCCTCGTCTAGCTCGCTCATCACGTCGTCTAAAAGTATTACCGGCGGCTCTCCCGCACCTTCCTCGAGTATACGGCATTCGGCAAGCTTTATGGCGAGTACGCAGCTTCTCTGCTGGCCCTGCGAGCCAAAGGCCCTCGCGGCCTTGCCGTTTACCAGTATCTCGATATCGTCCAGGTGGGGCCCGGCTGTGGTTCTTCCCAGCCTTAAATCCTGCGCCCGGGCTGATTTTACAGCGTCCTTAACAAGCGATATATACTCGCCGCGCTCTGTAAGACCCTTTGTTTCTCCCGCCCCCGCCCGGTAGATGAGTGATATTTCCTCACTACCGCTCGCTATCCCCGAGTAAGCGTCGCGCGCGTAAGCCGAAAGCCTGTTTATATAGCGCTCCCTCATAAAGGTTATATAGCCGCCGTATTCTGTCAGGCCCTTATCCCATACCTCAAGCATATCGATAAGCCCGGGGTTTTTGGGTATGTCTGATAATACGGCTCTTCTTTGCCTTAGTATTTTTTCGTAGCCCAGGACTACGGCCCCGTATTTGGGGTACGCCTGGCAGAGCGAGGAATCTATCAGGCGGCGGCGGCTCCCCGGCCCCTGCTTTACAAGCTCTAAGTGATCGGGGGAAAATACTACGGCGGCAAAGCTGCCCGAAAGGCTGCCCCTGCGCTCAAGGGGTATCTCGTTGAGGGCTACCTTTTTTTGCGGCGGCATAAGGCTTATAGACGCCGTTTGCTCCCTGCCTCCCGCAAAAAACGAAAGCCCCAGCCTGGCGCTTTCTCCCCCAAAGGCCACATAATCCGCGTCTCTTGCGGCCCTGAAGCTCCTTAAGCCGGAAAATAGCCACAATGCCTCGAGAAGATTTGTTTTGCCCTGGGCGTTGTCCCCCGCTATCACGTTTACCCCCTGCCCAGGCAAAAAGGCCGTGTTCAGGAGATTGCGAAACCCCGTGAGCTCAAGGCTTAATACCCTCAAGAGCCGCTCACCCTAAAAGCCTCTTTACCTCCGTCAATCTCTACAGTCATGCCGGGGCGCAGCTTTTTACCCCTCATCGCGCAGGGCTCAGCGTCTACAAAAACCTTGCCCCCGGCTATCATGAGCTTGGCCTCGCCGCCGGTAGCCGCCGCGCCGCAAAACTTTAAAAAGCTGTCAAGCTTAATAAATTCGGTTGTGATTTTTACCTCTTTTATATTATCAGTCATTTTTAAGCCTCACCGGCAAAACCAGAAAGAGAAAGCCCTCCCCCTCTGGCGGGAGTATTTTTATGGGGGAAAGCGGGCCCGAAAGCTCTATTCTGACCTGATCGGTATCGGCGGCCTTCAGAGCGTCCAGCAGATACCTGTTGTTAAAGCCTATCTCCAGCGTCTCGCCCGAAAGCTCGCACTCTACCTCGTCGTAGCTTTTACCCAAGGGCGTAGAGCAGGATATTTTTATGAGACCTTCTTCGCCAAAGGTTACCCTAAGGGGGCTTCGCAGCCTGTCCGATATAAGCAGCGATGCCCTTTCGGCGCCGTCTATAAGCTCCCTTACCCCTACTTTTACGGTGGTTCCCCGCCCCTCGGGGATCGATTGCCTGTAATCGAGAAACTCACCGTCTAAGAGCCTGCTTATTACGCTGTAGCTTCCTATTCTAAAGGCGATGTGCTTTTTTGAAACGGTCATTGAAACAGGCTCCTCGCCGCCGTCTTTTAACAGCTTTACAATTTCGCCGAGGATTTTACCCGGAACAACGAACCTCATCTCGCCGCTTTCGAGATCCGTCTCCTCGCTGCGCAGGGCAAGGCGGTACCCGTCGACCGATACTATCGTTATCTTACCCTTTCCAAAATCGAAGAGGCTGCCGGTGTGTATGGGCTTGGTGTCGGTCTGGGCTATGGCGAAAAGGGTCTGGTCTATCATGGACTTGAGGGCGCCCTGCGCAAGGGTCACTCCCTCCCCCTCCTCTACTCTGGGCAGCTCGGGGAACTCATCCGAGGGTATACCGAGTATCGAAAACCTGGCTGCCCCGCCCGCTATCTCGGTTATCATCCGGTCGTTTACGGCTATAGAGACTTCCTCGCAGTCCATCTTTTTTATCATGTCTAAAAATAGCCTTGCCGGCAGCACAATCTCCCCTTCCTCCGCTGTATTGGCGGGGATGGTGGTTGTTATGCCGGCCTCCATGTCGTAGCCGGTCAGGGTGAGCTCTCCCTGCCCCGCCTTGAGCTGAACCCCCTCCAGGGCGGGAACGCTCGACTTTCCCGCGATTACTCTGGATACGTTGGTAATGGCGTCGCTCAAAGAGCTCTTGTTAAGAATACATTTCACAGGTATCTCCTCCGGCTGTTGATAATGTTAGTCAGACGGATAGCAGGCATAGCATAAGCTATAAATATAGAAGTAGTAGTAGGGGCTGTTGGTTCTGTTTAAAACCGCAAAAAACGCTTTTACAAATCCCCGTGCCGGCCCCTGCCCGCCGGGTAAAAGACCTTTAAAGAAAACGCGGTATGTTTAATCTTTTATTTAAACGGCGGGCCAGCGTTTAAAAAGTTTAAGCCTGATGAATATTTGTTGGGGAAACGGTGGAATATCAGGCGGCTTAAAAGCAAAACTCAACAGTTTAATATATCTGTTGAATGTGAAATGTTTAAACGGATTAAAAATTATATTTAGCTGCCGCGGATATTTTTTACGATATCCTCTACCATTTCCTTAAAGCGCGGGTCGCGCGCCATGTTTTTTTCGACCTGCTGAACGGCGTAAACCATGGTGGAATGGTCTCTCCCGCCAAATTCCTCGCCTATGGCGGCCATTGATATCTGGGTTATTTCCCTCACCACATATATGCTCACCTGCCTTGCGCTCGAGATGCTGGCGCTTCTTTTGTGGGAGCGTATGTCGGCGGGAGTCAGGCCGTAGGTTCTGCCCACCTCGGTTATAATGCGGTCTATCGTGATCGGTACCGGCTGGTTGTCGTTAAGAATATCGCGTATGGTGGTTTGGGCCACCATTATCGAGGGGGGCGAGTCGTGTATGAGCCGGTAGGCGGCCAGCTTTTTGACCGCCCCCTCGAGTTGGCGGATATTTGTCTTGAGCCGGTTTGCTATATATTCCGCCACCTCTGTCGGCACTACTATGCCTATCTGCTCGGCCTTGCGCCTTATAATGGCGGTGCGGGTTTCAAAGTCGGGGGTCTGTATATCGGCTAAGAGCCCCCACTCAAAGCGCGTTCTAAGCCTGTCCTCAAGGGTTTTAATCTCCTTGGGCGGCCGGTCGGAGGTCATGATAATCTGGCGGTTGTCCTCGTAAAGGGCGTTAAAGGTGTGAAAAAACTCCTCCTGGGTAGATTCCTTGCCCCCGATAAACTGAATATCGTCGACCAGCAGAACGTCGGGCGTGCGGTATTTGTCGTGGAATATGGCCGTGGTCTGGTTGGAAATAGAGTTTATAAGCTCGTTGGTAAAGTGATCGCCCTTTACGAGCATCTGCTTTTTTTCGGGGAAGTTCTTTTGTATCTCGGTCCCTATGGCGGTTAAAAGGTGAGTTTTGCCAAGCCCCGAGGCCCCGTAGATAAACAGCGGGTTGTAGGCCCGCCCCGGGTTGGAGGCCACCGCCAGAGAGGCCGCGTGGGCAAATTTATTAGAAGAGCCCACTATAAAGTTGCCAAAGGTGTATTCGTAGTCCCCGCCCTCCTCATCCTCCTCGGCGGGGTAGTCCTCGTCGGCCGTGTCGGGGTAGTCCTCGTCGCACGAGATATCGAGCTCCACCGCAAAGCCCAAAACCTCCTCGTAGCCGCTTGCGAGAAGGCGCAGGTACTTTTCGGTTATAATATCTTTTTTGAACTTGTTCTTTACCCTAAGGTAAACGGTTGAGTTATCAAAACCTGTGGGCTTTATTTCCTTTATCCACAGAGTGTGGGCAATATCAGAAATATGTCCCCGGCAGTATTCGCTCACCAGCCAAAAGAGCTGCTCGTAATTTTCGGGAGAGGAAGGCGTAGCCCGCATATCGTAAAACTCCTTAATATAATCCACAATATAATCCACATATAATCCCCTTAACGCAAACCCGCGGGGAGGCTTTCCGCAAGAAAAACGCGCCGCCGCCGTGACAGGACAACGCCGCTGCCTGCAAAACCGGTTGAAAGGCGGTTGAAAAAAAGTTTTCAACATAAATCTAACGAAAAACCACTCAAAGCTTATTTTACCATAAAGCAGGAAAATTTACAAGATTTCAACATACTGTTTGGAATACTATTAATTAGATCATGTGATTGACAAATACAGATGTTTCTCGAATAACTCGAATTAATTACTTAAATGTTATTGACACGCGCATAAAAGCTTTGGTATAATGTCAATTTGTAAGGTTTCCTGGAAGGGAGGGTATTTTTACCTTGAAGAGAACTTATCAGCCAAAGAAGCTCCAGCGCAAGAAGGAGCACGGGTTTCGCAAGCGGATGAGAACCGCGAGCGGAAGAAAGGTGCTTTCTATGCGGCGCAGCAAGGGCAGAGCGCGCCTTTCTCACTAAGAAGCCGTGTAAACGGCCTTAAAGTGATCTTATGCCACAGTTACCTCTTGTGGCTTTTATTTTTAAGCGCCGCTACTGCCCGCATGTCTTCAAAGGGAGGGTGAAGGGCGCCCTTTTGTCGCGCCTTTTGTGCCTGTGAAGAAAACAGAGGCAATTACAGAGAACTATATATTTCGCAGGCTTTACCGGCGGGCGAAGAGCGCCGCTTCGCCCTGCCTTGCCATGTATTGTTGCCGTGTAAAGGGCAGGAAGTATAACCGCCTTGGAATCACCGCTACAAAAAAGCTTGGCTGCGCGGTAAAAAGAAACCGCGCGAGGCGCGTTATAAAGGAAGCGTACAGGCTTTTGGAGGATGAAATTCCCACAGGCCGCGATTTTGTGGCCGTTGCAAGGCAAAGAGCCTCCGCGGTAAAAATGCAGACGGTAAAAGAAGAGCTGCGGGGCCTTATTAGAAAGCTTGAAAGGGACAACCCATGAAGGCTGCTCTGCTGCTTTTTCTGCGAATATACCGCAGATTTCTTTCGCCGCTCAAGCCGCCGTGGTACAGGTGCCGGTTTTACCCTACCTGCTCATCCTACGCGATCGAGGCCGTTTCGATTCACGGAGCGTTGCGGGGCGGGTTTCTTGTGCTTAAACGCGTTTTAAGATGCAACCCGTTTTGCCCGGGCGGGGTTGATTACGTGCCGCCTAAAAGAAACAATGGCCATATTATATGCGCGGAGGATTGTAAATGAGCGTTATTAACTCCCTAATAGGGTATCCGCTCGGATGGGTGATGTGGCTGCTTTACAGATTGATTCCAAGCTACGGCTTCGCCCTGCTGCTTTTCACCCTGTTTTCCAGGGCTATACTCATACCAAGCTCTATAAACCAGCAGAAGACCTCGGCGAAAATGGCCGTTCTGCGCCCTCAGCAAGAGGAGATTCAAAAGAAGTACGCCGGCAATCAGCGCAAGCTCAACGAGGAGATTCAGGCCCTTTATCAGCGCGAAAAATTTAATCCCGCGTCCGGCTGCCTGCCTATGGCGCTCCAGCTGCTGCTTCTTTTTGGAATTATCGACGTTATCTACAAGCCGCTGACCTATATCCTGAGGCTTAGCGCCGAAACGGTCGCCTCCCTCACCAGCGTAGCGACAGGCATGGGAATGCTCACAGCCACCGCCAGGGCGCCCCAGCTCGATATTCTCAGGCTTTTCTTTTCCGGCTCTAGGCTGGGCGGGCTTTTGGGGCAGGGCGGCATGGCCTCGGCGCCGCTGTTTTCAAGCCTCAGCGTAGCCGGAATGCCGCAGTTCGGGCTTATCAGGCCCGTATTCCAGATGGTAACCGCCCCCGCCGCCATAGACCAGGGGGTGCTCAAAAGCCTGGTAGACTTTGCGCCCGGTATGAGCTTTATGAACATCAATCTTATGCAGACGCCCTCGGTGGGGATGTTCACCGATATTTTAAAGGGCTTGTTTAGCCCGGTCATACTGATTCCGATACTGTCGTTTGCAACCTCGATGATCTTTTCGCTAAACTCTATGCGCAACATGCCGGCGGCGGGGGGCCAGCCGGGGGGCGGCGGCATGAAGGCTATGATGCTTCTTATGCCCGTTCTTTCGCTGACCTACACCTTTAACTTCCCCGCCGGTGTGGGCCTTTACTGGACCTACTCCAACCTGGTGGGCTTTGGCCAGAATATTATAATGAATAAAATATTCAACCCTAAGGAAATGGCCGAAAAGGCAAGGCAGGAAGCCGAGGAGAGGCGCGAAAAAGAGCGCGCCGAGCGTATAGAGGCCAAAAAGCGCGCCAAAGAGCTGGGCCAGGACGACCCCGCTTACCTTAAAGTTCAGGCGAGCAAAAGGCTTGCCGAGGCAAGAAGACGCGACGCCGAAAAGTATGGCGAGGCCTATGAGGAAGATCAGGAGGACAACTCGTAGGCTCGCCCTCAAATAAGGAGGGACCAATGCAAGAAGAGATTATACAAACCGGGAAAACGGTGGAAGACGCGATCGAGGCGGCATGCCTCAAGCTGGGCTGCGAGCGGGAAGGCTGCGTGTGGGAAATAATCGATCTGCCTAAAAAAGGATTCTTAGGCATTAAGAATACCCCCGCCAGGGTAAAGGTAACGGTCGAAAGGCGGGAGCCCGAGCGCCCCAAAAAACAAGAGCCGAGGCAGCCCCAGGCGCAGCCCGTACGGGAAAGCGCCCCGAAAGAGAGAGAAGCCAGGCCGGTAAGAAAACCCGAGCCGGCGCGTAGGGATCGCACTCCGCCGCCGCCCGCCCCGGCCTTTGCCCCCACGGAAAGAAAAATCAGCCTGGAGGCGCCATCAGAAGAGCTTAAGGGAAAGGCGGAGGTTTCAAAGGACTACCTTGTATCTATGCTCGACGCCATGCAGCTTAAATCCTGCAAGATTGATACCGTCTGGGAGGACGGCGGAGTTTATTTTTCTGTAAACGGCGACGGTCTCGGCCAGATTATCGGGCGGCGGGGCGAAACTCTTGATTCTCTGCAATACCTTTGCGGCCTCGTGGCCAACAGGCAGGACGGCGAATACCTGCGCGTAACGGTAGACTGCGGCGATTATCGCGTCAAGCGCAGGTCAACGCTCGAGGCGCTGGCCCGCAAGCTGAGCGAGCAGGTTCTGCGCACCGATACCTCGAGAACCCTTGAGCCCATGAATCCCTTTGAGCGCAGGATAATCCACTCGACCGTTTCAACGATTGAGGGCGTATCCTCCACCTCGGTGGGCGAGGAGCCTGGCCGCAGGGTGATTATAACCTCACCCACCGCAAAAACCCCAAAACGGGGCGCAAGGCCGCCGGCCCGCTTTCCTGAAAACGGCGGCCGTGACAGACCCGAGCGGCCCGCGCCCTCTGGCGAGCGCCGGAGCGCCCCCGCGAGCGGCGGTCCCGCAAGGGACAGAGATCATCCGAGGCCGGCAGGCGGCGGGCGAAGCGGCGGACGCCCCAACCGGAGCGGCGGCGGATTTCGCGAAAAAGAAAAGTTTTCCGGCGAGATAAAGCCGGTCGCGCCTCCCCAGAATCCCCCAAGGGAAGCCGAGAATAAGCCCCTTTACGGCAAGATCGAGCTCGACTGACCAAAAGAAGAAGAAGGCTGGCTTTATGAACACGGCCTCTAAGGCCTAAGGCTTCCGCCTGTAGCTGTTGGAGAATGGGAATTAGAAAATAGCGGCCTGCGATTATAAAGCGGACATGCCGGTTTTTAGGGCTGCTTATTAAATTCCGTCTTCGCGCGGCTATTTGCGGGAGCCTTTTTGGCAAAAGGCGCTTTGATGATGCTTTGACTAGGGCCGAGCCAATTTTTAAGCTTATCGGCTATAACAGCTACAGGGGGGTTGATTCCCATAAACGCCGATACGATCGCGGCCGTAAGTACTCCCGCCGGGCCCGGCGCAATCGGGATGATCCGCCTTTCGGGTCCAGGCGCCCTTGCCATTGCGGGCCGCGTATTTACCCCAAAATCGGGCCCTCCCCTTACAGAGCGGGAGGGCTACGCCGGCGCTTACGGAAAAATTCACGATAAAGGCCGGGGAATAGACGACGCTGTCGCCTTTATATACCGCGCGCCAAAAAGCTATACCGGCGAGGACGTGGCCGAGCTATGCTGCCCCGGAGGCCCCCGCGCG
>JAITVF010000099.1 GCA_031285945.1 Oscillospiraceae bacterium | reverse complement strand
GACGGTGGCCATCTGAGGACGATGCTCGGGGCACAAAATGGTTGCCATCAGGTTACCGCCGAACGCCGGGCGGGTCTGCTCCAGCAGCCCTGTTTCGGCGTTGATTTCCAGCGAGGTGCAATCGGCGGTAAGGCCGGTGCCAAGACGGGCGGCAAGCCTGGGCGCCAGCGAGCGCCCCAGCCCGGTCGCGCCAAACAGCAGTATCGCGGGCTTTTCCCGCCTGACCAGCCCGGCCAGCAGGCGGGCGGTAATCCGTTCCTCGTTATTGGCAAGGTAAGGATCGGCGCAATGGTAAACACGGTCAGGGCCATAGGCCGATACCTCTTCCACCGTTCCCCTGTCCCCGCCCAAGAGAACGGCGCTTAAGCCTTCCCCCAGGCGGCCCGCAAGCTCACGTCCCTTGGAAAGAAGCTCCAGGCTCACCGGCAGCGGAAGGCCCTCTCTGTGCTGAACAAACACCCACACGCCCTTCCACCCGGTGAGCCCGTTTTTTTCCGCCTCCTGTTCCAGCGCGATGGCGCCCTGCGGGCAGCTGTCGACGCATTGCCCGCACAGCCCGCACCCGTCGCATTGCTGTCGGTCTATCCTCAGTCCGCTCATATCCCCACCTCTTTTACCATATCCAACAGCGCCGCCGCCTGCCGGGAAGGGCTTCCCTCAACAGGCCGGCAGACCCGCTCTCTCACAGGCACAAAGGTTTTGACAACCCGGGTGGGAGAACCGTTCAGCCCCATGCGGCAAGGTTCCAGCGCCAGCTCGCCGCTGTCGGCTAGGCGCAGTGGGGCGGTCCGCGAGCGGCGAATGCCCGCCAGGGACGGCATCCTGGGCCGGTTTGCCTCCCGGGTTACGGTAATCAGCGCGGGAAGGGCGACCTCCAGCGTGCAAAAGCCGTATCCCGCCGCCTGCCGCACCTGAATTGAATATTCGTTTGCCGTTAAAATCTCGCATACATCAGCGACATGGGGGATGTCCAGCGCCTCGGCCAGCTCGGGGCCGATTTGAGCCGTATCGCCGTCCACCGCCATTTTTCCGCACAGAATCAGGTCAAAGCCGCCGATAAGCCCCATCCCGGCAGCCAACGTGCGGGAGGTGGCAAGGGTATCGGCGCCCGCGAAGGCCCGGTCGCTGAGCAACACGGCGCGGTCGGCCCCTCGGGCAATCGCGTCCCGCAGCAGCGCCTCTACGGTGGGAATGCCCATGCTAAGCGCGGTAATCTCGCCACCCAGTCGTTCCTTCAGCAGGATTGCCGCTTCCAGAGCGTGAAGGTCAAACGGATTGATCACCGATTGGCGCCCCTCACGGATCATGGTATTGGTCACCGGGTCCATTCTCACCTCGCCGGTGGAGAGCACCTGTTTGACGCAAACCGTCATCCTCATTACATTGCCCCCCTGCCCGCAAAGATATTTCCCCTGCCCAGCAGGCAAAGGGGATCAAAGGCTTTTTTGAGGGCGCGCATTTCGTCAATATGGGCCTTTCCGTACATGATTTCCAGATAGTCCACCTTCAGCTTGCCGACGGCGTGCTCGGCCGAAACCGCGCCGCTCAGGCGGCAGACTTCTTTTGCCCACAGGGTATAAAGCGCCCTGCCCTTGTCGTATTCGGCGGCGTTACGGGGCAGAATATTGATATGGAGATGGTTGTCGCCGATGTGCCCCCACACCGCCGACTGTAGCCCCTCGCGGTCCAGTGCGTCGTGATAATATTCCATCATGTGGGCAAGATGCCGGTCGGGCACCGCCATATCGGTCGAAAGCTTGGTGATGACAGCGCATTCCTTTTTACGCTGAGCAATCAGCAGGTTGACGCTTTCGGGAATCGCGTGCCGAAAAAACTGAAGCGCCAGCAGATCGCTCCGGGTGCGGGCAACCAGCGTTTCTTCCTCTCTGCCTCCCGCCGCCTCAAGGGCCTCGCCAGCCCTGCCGAGCAACGCAAGCGCCTCCTTTGCCTCCTCGCAGTGCAGCTCGGTATAAACGGCCGCTCCCGCGCTTTCACTGAACTCGGGCAGCGAGGCAAAAACAGCGTTTCCCGTTCGCTGCCGCCTGAGAATCTCCAGAGCTCCGGCGTCAAAGTATTCAATCGAGGCCAAAGCCCCCTCGTCCATGGCGCGCAAACGCAGCACATAGTCAAGCGCCTCTTCTCTGCCGGGCAGAAAGGCCAGCATTCCCCATATACAGCCGGGCTGCGGCAAAAGAGTTACTTCCAGCTCGGTGATCACCGCCAGGGTGCCGTCCGACCCGATCAGCAGATCAATGGCGTCCATATCCGGGCTGGCGTAGTAGCCCGATGTATTCTTAGTGTCCGGCATGCGATAGGACGGAAGCGTAGCCTCGATACAGCCGCCATCATCCAGAGAAACGTTCAGACGTCTCCCTTGGGCAAAGCACGCTCCCCGCCTCAGGGACAACGGGCGGCCATCGGCCAGTACCGCCCGCAGCGCCACAATATAGGGCCGAACCGAGCCATATTTGTAGCTGCGCGCGCCCGAAGCGTTGCAGGCAGCCATCCCCCCTAGGGTCGCCGAACGCTCGGTGGGATCGGGCGAAAAGAAAAAATCGCCGCCTTTCATCAACATGCGGCAGGCGTCGACAGAGTCCTCATCCCAGCCGGAAATCGAAAATCTTTTGCTTTCCACTGCCCCGGCGAACTCGGAAAGAATGACCCCCGCCTGCACCCGGAACGCGAAGGAACCGCTTTCCAGCCTCCGGCAGCCCAGCACGCGGTTCATTCGCGAAAGGTTGAGTATCAGGCCGCCCGCCGGAACGCAGCCCGCCGCGATGCCGGTTCTGGCGCCCTGCACCGTCACCGGAAGCCGCTCCTGATTGCAAAGAGCAAGCAATGCGGCGGTCTCCTCCGTCGTTTTTGGAAATGCAATGAGGGACGCCGTTCCCGTCTTTTGGGATTCGTCGCGCAGATATTGCGCGTATTCCTCGCTCATCGGCTTACGTATATCATTCATCAGATTCCCCTCCCAAGCTCAAGAATACACCTCTCACCCCCCGTTTGCATATCCAAAATATTATGAAAAACTTTGCGGATATTACGAAATATATCGTTTTTAAAGCTGTCTCACTGCTTCTCCCCCGCCTGCGGCGGGATCGGCATGCTGCCGGTACCGTTTGGCGTACTGGCCGGGCGAACAACCTGCGGTGCTGTGAAAGGTGCGAATGAAATGAGAATTATTGGAAAACCCTGAAAGCTCCCCCGCCCGTTGGACGTAGACGCCCTCGCGCAAATACCGCTGGGCCAAAAGAATCCGGCGGTTTACGATGTATTCTCCCACCGAAAACCCCGTAATGCGTTTAAACAGGGCACAGAGATAATTTTTGCTGAGAAAAACCTGTTTGGCAATATCGCTCAGCGTAAGCGGATCGGCAAGGTGCTCGTGGATATATAAAAGCGCCGGTTCCAGGCGCTCCATATCGCGCCCACCCTTCGAGGACTCCGCCGCCATACGGTCCGTCAGCTCGCAGACCGCCAGCATCAGCCCGACAAAGGCCGCATCCGCCCGCAAATCGGCTCCAAACCCTTCAAACGGGCCTGCGCAGCGTTGGTACAGGGCGGATACGCTGTTAATCTCCCCTTCGTCCAGCTGATGAAGGCTTCCGTTTGCGCGAAAGCAGGACGTCAGATCGGTTACGGAAGAGGAGACGCGTCTTGCGTATTCGGGAGAAAAGCGCAGTACGCTCCTCCGGTACAGGGCGTCCGGGGAGGCGCAGCTGCGATGGAGCACATTGGGGGGCAGCAGAATCAGAGAGCCGCGGCGCATATCAAAGCCGTTTCGATCCGCCCAGAAGCGGCCCGATCCGGTCAGGGAGAGCAAAATCTCGTAATGGTCATGGAAGTGGAACCTTTCCATATCCCACCAATCGTCCCGGTTAAATTCCACGGTGTATCGGCACATCGGCACTTCCTCCCAAATGGGCGACCTTTCTATCATGAGAGTATGAGTATACAATATTCTTTCACGCCTGTACAGCCGCAGCCAAAAACAATGCAAATCATTTCATAATAAATCATTAGGATGATTGAAATTGCAATGGGGCTTTTCGCGGGGGCATAAGCTTGCCGCCATTTTACAGGGGTTAACCCATGATAACAGCACAAAAAGCATTTGCCCGCCCCGGTTTTTGCACGGAACAGGTAAGATTGGCACGTTATTTGCGTTCTTAAAGAAAATATCCAAATTTACAATAAAAGAGGGTTCAGCGATGGGAACACAGTTTACGCGTGCACAGATTCTCCAAAGGCTTAAGCAAAAGCGCGCCAATCAGGAGCCTGTGATAATTGGCGGCGCGGGCGCGCGTTTTGTGGGAGACGCTACAACAGCAAATAGATCATTCCAACCCTAACATTGATATTCTTCTCTGCGATTTGCATATCCTGGATAGGGAATTTTCAGAGCTGGCCGTCGCCGCAATGACCGATATGCTGGCCGGTCGCTGGAAACCGGGGCGCTATCAGGGCCTCCCCTATGCCCTGCGCGAATTTGATGCGCTTTCCTGATCCCGATTGCCCTCCTATCCCGCGCAAAGTCTTTCAGGATGTCAGGAGGTAGCCAGTGACTAAAGCTTGACGGCAGCGCTACATGGCAGACGTAGAGGACGTCGTTGTGACAGATATCATGCCCCAGTATATGTAAGGCAGTCCATTGCCATGGCCCCGAAATCAGGTGGCGGCCCTGGACCGGCTCTGAGTGAAGAGATTGTTGAACTTTTGACGTCGCCGTTTGAGCTTGACTCTTATAAGAATGCCATCACTGAGACGACGTTTAAAGGCACTGCGCGGAATGTTCTCAGCGGGTCAGATAGCTCAAAAAGCGCGATAGCCGGGTGAGCGACGCAGAAATTTTTACCCGACTATATTATTACGGCACCGTGCAGATGGGCCTCTCTGATGAGAGGTTCTGGACGATGCCGTTTGGGATGTTTATGGATTTGTGGGCCGGTCATAAGCAATGGTTTGGGCTGGAGAAGGCGGCGCGGGAGATGACGATTGATAATGTGGTGCCGTTATAATATCAGGCAAATATCACATATCAATTTGCAGAGTTATTTCTCCATACTCATCTATTGCTCTATTAAGTATATCTATTATTTTATCTATTTCGCGAGTCAATTCTTCGCATCTATTTGTTTTCGGCTTATAGATAATAGTTATGTCCACTGGGAGATACATAATTCCCGTAATTGAATCCCAAAAGGCGTCCAAGTTTTGCCCGTACCACTCGGGTAATTCCAATTCTTCTTGGATAGTTTGATGAATCTCCCCCAGGTATTTGCACCGCGAAAAATCAAGAACTCGCTTTTTAGGCTCTAAATATTGTATCAAATTCATTTTTTACTCCTTCATTGTATTTGTATAAAAGTTTTATAGTGATCGTAGGTTGCGAAGATTAACCCATCATTGGAAAAGAGCATTCGGCTGTCATTTCTAAACCCGCCATCATAATTGATATCAGCTTCATGCCAGATACGCCCGGAAGATGATGGCAAATGACCATTATCATTGTAATATATATCTCCTCCAATTATTTTCCCCGGCGCAACTGTATTCAAATTGCCATGACGTGAAATCCAACCCAATTTTCTGGCTTCTTTTTTGGTAATGTAGTTTTGAGGGAGGCTGCCGGTGTTTCTGACAGCTGCGTCAGCACCATCGGCACCATCCCGTGTAGCACCGCCTGCCGCAACTGCTTCCATAAACACAATTCTGCACCTGCAGTTTGGATGAATCGGCGGCTTACGATTGGGCAATTCGCCTAGCATAAATATTTTACCATGGTTATTCCTACAAGTAAAACATGTTCTCGCATCAGGTTGGGCAACCCAATGTCTATATTCATGACTTTTATGGGTGTTGGGCACAAATAGCCCAGGTAAAGCCTTTGACACCAGCAGCTGAAAAAATTGAGGTGGACATAGATAAGTTTTCTGAACGTAATGAAACATAGCCATTTCTCCTATTTTTTAATAAGGAGAAGAACCCCTTCCATTAAATAGGGCAAAAACGGCACTAAATGTCCTGAAAAAGGAAATAATCGCAAAAGATTAACATAATGTTTACATATGTTCTAGGGAGGTGATCACCCATGCCCAACGACTTCGGCCTCCGAATCGGCATCGAAGGCGAAAAGGCCTTCAAAGACGCCCTGCGCGACATAAAGCAGACTTTCAAAGTCCTGGGCAGTGAAATGTGGTAAATCCAGAGCTTATGAACGTGGATACCGGCGAGTTTATGCGGATTAATGCCGCTATGATCGCCGAGCAGGAGATTCATGTTTACACGCATTTTGCCGGGAAACGGGTGGTCAGTATTATCGGCGAGGTTGAATCAAACGCCTTTTCGCTGATTGATGTGGGGTCTACGTTTTTTCAGCTCGGAACCGGGGGAAATACGCTGAGGTATGGGGCTGGGGAGAATATTGATTTGCTGGAGGTTTCGGTGATTTACAGGCCGCAGTTTTTGGGGTGGTAACAATATAAAGGGGGAATCCTCGTGCCGATATCCATCTATAACACAGCTCGCCAACTTTCAGGTGTAATAGATTCTTATTACAAAGTCCATCTCAAGGTTTGCGAGAAATACTGTCACCGTTTTAACGTCGGTGCGGGAACTCTCAGCACTTGAGGTGGACATCTTCTTTGAGGAGCAGAATATCCACTGGCGGAGGACGGTGGAGCGGGTGATTGCCAAAAGATAAAGCGATGTTACCGTCGAATTTAAGGATGGCAGGCAGGTAAAAGTCAGCGTTTTGGGAAAATAAAAAGGCGGTCAAAAGATCGCCTTTTCACGTCAAGAATTCTATTAAACCACGGACTTGCTTGGGGTATGCATAAAAAAGTACGGGCTTGTCTCGCCGGGACAACTTGTATGCATCAAGGAGAGATTCGGCTGTTGGGGTATCAAAAAACCGCTTGTCCATACGACATTTTATGATTTGTCCAATTTTTTATGTACACAGTGAAAACCCGCTCGTAAGCGGGTTTTCACTGCTGTGAGCAAGAGTATCTACTCTTGCGTCTCTTTATGGTGCGGGCGACAGGACTTGAACCTGCACGCCTAAGCAATGGCTCCTAAGACCATCGTGTCTGCCATTCCACCACGCCCGCGCAAGGCTTTTGGCCAGCTCTGTAATTATACAGCTTTAAGGCGGAAAATTCAAGATGGTCGCCTGAAATTGCGAAAAGATAACGCCGCTGCCCCCAACAGCCTGCCGCAAAGTGCCGTGGGAACGGCGTTTCTCCCTGTTGTGGCCGGGAGAATTATGTGATATACTGTGTCTGGCAGCTGTCCGGAGAAGAGGGCGGCTGCTGATTTTAGCGAGAAATGTGGTAAGCTTAAGGTGCGAGAGTTGATTGGATTTGCTGTTAAGCTGGATTTGTGCGGCCTGTTTGTGCAGCCAACCCGTAATGTGGCCGTTCAGGCGTTTCGCGCCCTTTTTGTGGGCGGAATCGCCTTTGTGGCCGACGCCGGCGTGCTGTGGCTCATCTCCCTGACGGGGCTCCATTACCTTGTCTGCGCGGGCCTCAGCTTTGTGGTGGGGGTAACGGTAAACTATATTCTTTCCACCCGATTTGTTTTTAAGGAGAAGCCCGCGGTTAAAAAGTCCGCCGAGGTAATGGTTTACATGGCGGTTTCGCTGGTGGGACTGGCGCTTACCGAGGGGTTAATGTGGTTTTTTACAGAGATCGCCGACCTGCATTTTATGGTATCCAAAGGCGTCGCGGCTATTTTAACCTACGCTTGGAATTTTACCAGCCGCAAGATCATTCTCTATTCGAAAAGATCCCCCTGACCGGTCTTTATCCCGTGGAGCGCAAACTCTTTTATCTGCCGGGTTACGATATCTGCCGCGCCATTACTCCCGCCGTAATAAGCTTTGTACCACTCGGCGGCGGCCTTGACCGCTTCTTCGAGGCTTAAGCGGGGGAGCCAGCCAAGTGTGCGCCTGATTTTAGAGCAGTCGAGGGTTAAGAGCCCGCTTTCGCGCGGGGTATTGGCGGGCAGATGCTCCCACCCCGCGCCCTCACCCCATGCCTCACAGAAGAGGTCGGCGAGCTTTGCGCCTGTTAAGCAGCCGTCCTCTTGGGGGCCTATGTTATAGCTGCCCGCAAGAGTCGGGTCTTCATACTGTCGCCTGGCGATCAGCAGGTACGCGAAAAGGGTATCGAGCACATGCTGATATGGCCTTACGGAATTGGGATTGCGTATAACTATCTTCTCGCCATTTGCCGCCGCCCTGGCGCAGTCGGGCAGGAGCCTGTTTGCGGCGAAATCTCCGCCGCCTATCACATTGCCGGAACGGGCGGTGGAAAGGGCAATCCCCGACTCTGCCAGAAAAGCTTTCTGGTACCCGCGGGTTACGATCTCTGAGCATGATTTGCTGTTGGAATAAGGGTCGTGACCGCAGAGAGTATCATCCTCCCGGTAGCCTTTCCGGCGTTCGCGGTTGAGATAAACCTTGTCTGTCGTAACGTTGAGGACGCTTTTTGCGCTTTTTGAAAGCCTTACGCATTCGAGCAGGTTAACCGTCCCCATCACGTTGATCTCATAGGTTTCGGCTGGCTCGCGGTAGCCCTGTATGACCAGCGGCTGAGCCGCCATGTGGATAACCACCTCGGGCGAGCATTTTTTGTAAGCCGCTAAGAGAGAAGCAAAATCTCGTATGTCTCCAATTGCGGAGTTAACATCCGGTCTTACGATATCGAAGAGATTAGGGCCGGCAGGGGGACTAAGGGCGTAGCCCGTGACCTTTGCCCCCATAATCTCCAGGATTTTGCAGAGCCACGAACCCTTAAAGCCGGTGTGCCCTGTCAGGAATACGCGTTTTCCCCGCCAGAAGCTCGCGTTATTCATTACCATACCCTCCAGGGGGCTTCGCCCTTTTTGAGCAGCTCCTCAAGCAGCTGCTTATCTCGCAGGGTATCCATGCACTGCCAGAAGCCTTCGTGCCTGTATACACCCAGCTTGCCTTCTTTGGCGAGGCGCTCCATGGGGGAGCGTTCAAGGACGCATCCGTCGCCGTCAAGATAATCGAAGACCTCAGGCTCCATCACCATAAAGCCGGCGTTGATCCAGCCCGAATCGGTCTTTGCCTTTTCCCGGAAGCCTGTAACGAAATCGCCGTCGCCGGTATCAAGGACGCCAAAGCGCCCTCCCGGCCGGACTGCGGTCAGAGTGGCGGCTACTCCCAGCTCCCTGTGGCGAATTAGAAGGGCCTTAATGTCAACGTCGCTTACGCCGTCGCCATAGGTGAGCATAAAGGCTTCCCCTCCGGTGTAGGGGCGTATGCGGGCTATCCGGCCGCCGGTCTGGGTCTCGGGGCCCGTGTCCACGAGGGTGACTTTCCAAGGCTCCGACTCGTTGTTATGTATTATTATACTGTTTTCACAGGTAAAGTCAAAGGTCAGGTCGGAGCGGTGGAGGTAGTAATCGGCAAAGAATTTCTTTATCATATACCCCTTGTAGCCGCAGCATATAACGAACTCGTTAAAGCCGTGATGGGAATAGTACTTCATGATGTGCCAAAGAATCGGAGCGCCGCCGATTTCGATCATCGGCTTGGGACGCAGGCCCGATTCCTCCGAGATACGGGTGCCGAACCCGCCCGCAAGAATAACTGTTTTCATATATTGGGCCCCCTTATATTCTTCTCTTTTCATTTATATTATATCGTTTTTGCGCGATTATGTTACTGTTTTGGGCAAAACCGGCCTGATTGGAGGCTATATTCATGCTGTGCGAGCTTTGTAACCGGCGGTGCTCTAAGGACAGGGCCGTGGAGCGCGGGTTTTGCGGCCTCGGTGAAAGGGTTACGGTCGCGAGGTATTTACTCCACCGGTGGGAAGAACCCCCCATAAGCGGGACGAATGGCTCGGGGGCCGTCTTTTTTTCGGGCTGCAATCTGCGCTGCGTATATTGCCAGAATCATAAAATAAGCCGTGGCGCGGGGGACGAGATATTCACGGAGCGCCTTCCACAAATATTTATAGAGCTCCAGGAGCGGGGAGCCCACAACATAAATCTTGTTACTCCAACCGCTTTTATCCCCCCGATCGCCTCCGCCATAAGAGCCGCTAAAAAATCGGGGCGTTATATTCCCGTAGTATACAACACAAACGCCTTTGAAACCGTTGAGGCCTTGCGGGAGCTGGAAGGGCTAGTAGACGTTTACCTGCCCGATCTCAAGTATTTTTCCGACGGACTCGCGCTGAAGTATTCGGGGGTAAGGGGCTATTTTGAGGGCGCGACAAAGGCGATACTCGAAATGCGCAGGCAGACGGGGGAGCTTGAGCTCGATGATAACGGGCTCGCGAGAAAGGGCCTTATCATCCGCCACCTGGCTTTGCCGGGGCTTGAGGAGGACTCTAAGCAAATTCTCGACTGGATTTCAAACAATCTGCCGAAAGCTTACGTTAGCCTTATGGCGCAGTATATTCCCGCCTACCGGGCGCGCGAATACGAAGAAATAAACCGAAGGATAACTCGGCGCGAATATGACCGGCTGGTCGATTATTTTTTCGGCGTCGGACTTAAAAACGGGTTTATGCAGGAGCTCGGTTCCGCTAGTGATGCTTATGTTCCGGATTTTTAAGAGCGGCCGGTCAGACCACTAGGGTTTTTATAAATCGGCAGTTGACGTAGGCCTTTTATTTTGTTATTATATGGGTTATGCGGAGGGTTGTCCGAGTGGTCGAAGGTGCAGCACTCGAAATGCTGTGTGGGGTAACTCACCTAGGGTTCGAATCCCTAACCCTCCGCCATTTTGTGACAAATCCGAACTCGTGCCAGTAGGCGGCGGGTTCGGGTTTGTTCGTTTTATAAAATGGTAGGTAATTATGATCTCTTCTGTACAATATACTGAGCGCAACTATGATGGAGATTGTGACTAAGCTATGGGGGGGACGGCTATGAACAACGGTAAACATTCCATCGAAAACCTATTGAGAGTAGATTTTGGTGAAATCGATGGATATGGGGATCCAAATTTAACTCGGTATTTTTTGGATAACGACTATTGGAATAAAATTGTACGCGATAGAATTTTCTATGTGGTAGGGAAAAAAGGAACTGGAAAATCTTCAATTTACCGTATGATTGCGGAGCAAGGAACGCGACGTGGCGTCATTGTGGAAAACAAAGATTTTGGTGATTTTCCATTTGAAAAGCTATTGAATCTAAGTGATGATAGCTTTGCTATGCCAAATCAATATCAGAGTGTGTGGAAGAATCTTATATTGAGCATTTTTGCATGCATGATTGCCAAATGTTCCGTTTCCAGCAATTCTCATCACGAAGAGATATCTCGGTATGTTGAGCAATGCTTAGGAGATGTCGTTGAGTTGCACAAGGAAATTATTAACTACACAACCAAAATAAATGGTGGCTTGGCTTTTGGGGGTGTACATGCTTCGAGAGAATCTGAAAAAAGCATGAATATCGGATCCGCAAATGGAAAGTTACCCAAATCAATTCTCGGATCTTCGAATTGATTGTCAACTATCTTATTACTTGTGCCGATAGTGAGCAGTATATTATACAGTTTGACCGCTTAGATGATAACTACAATCAGTATCAAAACCTTGAACAGTACTATCACGCTATAATTAGTCTGTTTAAGGTCGTTTACCAAATCAATCAGACATTTAGACAAAAAAACATTTCCGGAGCAAAAGTCATATTGTACTTAAGATTCAGACATTTATCGGGAGCTTGGGCCAAGGGATGCCGAGAGTGCACGTTGGGATGATTACAAGACGAATATCAATTGGGCCATTATCAACCGCAATGACTGGAAAAATTCACACTTATTGCAAATGCTTAATAAGCGTATCTCAACGTCTATTGATGATTCTGTTTCATTCGATATGATTTTTGATAACGAGCATATCGATCTCAAGAATCGTAGACATCATGTGCAAAGTATATTTCAATACATGGTCGATCGTACACTTCATCGACCGCGCGACTTGGTACAGTTTTGCAAATATATTCAAGCAGAGGCCAGAGATTCAAGACAACTGTATTTTCGAACCATTCTGAATGCAGAGAAAAAGTATTCCTATTGGCTTGTAAGTAGTGAACTTGCAAATGAAATCAATCCTATACTTAAACGAGTCGATCCTGTTTTTGATATGTTAAGATTGCTCGGAAGTCGCCCATTCTCGCTGAGTGATTTTTATGATCGGTATAAAGCGGTAAAGGAAATTAGCATGGATGTAGAAGAATTGGCTTACTACCTTTATGATGTAGGCATGATTCAAAACATCGACACTTCAAAGCCATATGCTCACATAAGATCAATTATTCGCAACGAGGGGAAACTTGACCGTAATCAGAAAATGATTATACATATAGGTGTCTGGCGCGGGCTGAATGCTTAAGAGTGCCTTTTGTTGTATTTGGGTATTCCCGCGCTGATTAGGTATTGGCAAGCTGGGCATGGTGGACTCCAAAGGAGCCCGCCTGCCGCTTGATGGGGCGCTGCCCCATACCCCTCGGATGGAGGCTTGCGTCCCATCCGTTAAGGCCACTTCGCGGCCTGCCACGCACCCCTGCGGTTGCTATACAGTGAGAATGCGATAGAGGGCAGAATCACTCCCGCCCTCTCCCATGTCAACTTGCCAGTTTTCTCTCTGGCGATGTTTCGGTGTCCTGCCGCAACTTCCATTCCGCGAAAGCCGCCTTGTCTTAGTCCGCCATCTGGCATAGTCTATATCGGAATATACATCATTGGAATCGACAAAATGGGGAAATGTAAGTGAAAAAGCGCATTATCAGTTTGTTGCTTGTTGTAGTCATGGTGTTCGGGCTGTCTTCCTCAGTGTTTGCAGAAAATATCACTACAGAGCAGGAACCAATTCTTGGGGAATATAATGAA